>NZ_CP012159.1:8095000-8287500 GCF_001189295.1 Chondromyces crocatus | reverse complement strand
TGGGGCTGGAGCAGGTCCCAAGGGTTCGGCTGTTCGCCGATTAAAGCGGTACGCGAGCTGGGTTTAAAACGTCGTGAGACAGTTTGGTCCCTATCTGCCGTGGGCGTAGGACACTTGAGAGGAGCTGCCCATAGTACGAGAGGACCTGGGTGGACGCACCTCTGGTGTGCCGGTTGTCCTGCCAAGGGCATAGCCGGGTAGCCATGTGCGGAACGGATAACCGCTGAAAGCATCTAAGCGGGAAGCCGGCCTCAAGACAAGGTGTCCCGAGCCTTCGGGCTCCTAAAGACCCCTCGAAGACGACGAGGTTGATAGGCCGGGTGTGGAAGCCAAGTAACTGGCGGAGCTAACCGGTACTAATCGGTCGTGCGGCTTGGCCGTGCTTCTAAGGCAATCATTGAGCATCGTGCCCGGAGTTCGGGTGGCGAAGAACGCTAGCGAGCGCGAGAACGCAGCAGCTGGACGCACTGGAGAAAGTGGTTAGGCCACGTCGACGCGAGTCGGTCTCCAGGTGCGATGGACGCACCCACAATTTCTCGGTGGTGAAATCGAAGAGGCCACACCCGATCCCATCCCGAACTCGGAAGTTAAGCTCTTCGGAGCCGATGGTACTGCTAGGGCGACTTAGTGGGAGAGTAGGACGCCGCCGGGGTTTCTTTTGCCTGCATCAAGTCTTCTTGATGCAGGCTTTTTTTTTGGTCTAGACTCGTCATGTGAGTCGTATTCCTACTCACGCGCACTACGCGTGCGAAATCGCGCATCGACGCTTCGGGACGGCGTGAGGACTCGCTTCAAGGTCGCGGCGCTCATCGGCATCGGGCTCATC
Organism: Chondromyces crocatus; assembly: GCF_001189295.1. NCBI lineage: Bacteria > Pseudomonadati > Myxococcota > Polyangiales > Polyangiaceae > Chondromyces > Chondromyces crocatus. Next base: position 8,286,674 of record NZ_CP012159.1, on the reverse strand, counting down.
TTGGCCCTCGCTATCGGTGTCGAACCCTATGTTCGTTATCGGGCTAGAACTGCGGCGACTGCGTACCATTCGCAGGCAGAGATTCGCGCCGTCCGGCTGACGTGGCGTGGATTCCGTCTGCTCGACACGACGCTCAGGCTCGAAGACGTGCCGAGCGCGACGGTCCATCTCCCGGAGATAGAGGTCGCTCTGCGAACCTCCGGCCCCCACGTGACACTCCGGGGCGGCACCGTGTCCGTCGTCGGGGCGCGGGAAACGGTTCTCCGTGAGCTTCAGGCGTGGCGAGCTCGCTCCAGGGGCAGCTCCAGGGCAGGGGGAGGCGGCCGTCGGCTCTCCTCCGAAGTGACCGGGGTGAATCTGGACTGGAAAGACCAGGCAGAGGCGCCTCGAGAGTCCCTGTGGGCGACTGGAGTCCAGTTTTCCGAGGATGAGGCGCAGGTCACCCTTACCGCAGACGAAGCTCGCCTTGGCGTACGCGGGTCGAGCCTCGCCGTTCGCAATGGGCGCATCGTTCTACTCCGGGGTACTCAGCCTCCCCGGATTGCCGCAATCGAAACCACGGGGGTCGAAGCCGATATTGCCGTCTCGACAGAGGGCAATACACCAGTCGATGGCAAAGAGGAGCGCTCTCGAGCCTCTGACGATGTGGGAATCGCGTTGCGTTCTGCGCTGGTGGCCATTGCGGGGTCCGTGGATGGGCTGCTCGCCGGTGACGCAGTCATCAATATGGGGGGAGTCCGTGGCCAGCTTCATATGAATGCTGGGCAACTCGGTCTGGGGCCCGGAAGACTCACGATCCAGCGCACCAATGAAGCATTGGTCGCTGAGTTGGCCCCGGAGAAGTCAGAGATCGCTGAAGGGCGGCCGGATGACGGCGGCGCTGGTGCTGCGATCCAGCCACTGCTCTTCCGGCTTCGTATTCCCATCCGCACCGGCGCCGGCATTTCGCAAGAGATCTCGGCCGAACTCGATGGTGGCCCGATCAAGCTATCGGTTCTTGGTGTACGAGAAGGCGACCTTGGCCTCTTCGATGTAGCCAAAACCACACTGACCACGCGCGCTCGCCTGGTTCTCTCCGAGGACGGTCGCTCCTTGCAGCTCGGCGGGAGCGGAACGCTGAAGAACCTCTCCGTCCGGAATTCAGGGCTTTCGGCAGTGCCCATTGAGGGAATGAACGTCGCTTGGCGCGCGGACGCGAGCGCTCTCCTCGATGGCTCCCACGTGGAGGTCAAGGAGGGAGAGTTTGCTCTCGATGACCTTCGGCTTCTGGCGAAGGGCGAATACCACAGGACTGGTAAGCACTTTCAGATGAAGGGGGACGCGGAGGTCCCATTGACCTCCTGCCAGGCGATGCTCGACTCGCTTCCCGAGGGTATCGTCGAAAAGGTAAAGCCCATGAGGCTGGGCGGGACCCTGGGGATCAAGGGGCAGTTGCGCTTCGACACTTCCCGGCTGGAGCGTGACTTCCATATCGACTGGAGAGTCTCGAATACATGCAAACTAATCGAGGTCCCTCGAGAACTCTCGGTGGAGCGCTTTCGGGCCCCGTTCAAGCATAAGGTTACGGACCCTAACGGGCGAGCTACCTCTCTGAACATCGGGCCTGGGACCTCGCAATGGGTCTCCTACGGCTCGATCTCTCGATTCATGGAGGTCGCGGTGATGACGACGGAGGATAGCGGGTTCCGTCGTCACGGTGGATTCGATCAGGAAGCGATCAAGAACTCCATTCGAGAGAACCTCAAGCAGCGGCGATTCGTACGCGGAGCCAGTACGATCAGCATGCAGCTCGCGAAGAACCTGTACCTCGAGCGATCCAAGACGCTCTCGAGGAAGCTTCAGGAGGCTGTGCTCACCAGCTATCTGGAGCAGGAGCTGACCAAGGACCAGATCATGGAACTCTACCTCAATGTGGCAGAGTTCGGTCCGATGGTTTACGGAATCGGTTCGGCCGCACAGCACTATTTCAATACTTCGGCCGCGCACCTCTCGTTGAGCCAGTGTCTGTACCTGGCATCGATCCTTCCGAACCCCCGTATCCAGCATTTCGCAGCGGGTGGCGCCGTGTCTCAGGGGTGGACTCGTTACCTCCGCAAGCTGATGGAAACCGCCGCCAAGCGGAAGTGGATCACGGAGGAAGAGCTCGAGGAGGGCTTGACGGAAACGGCGGTGAGAGGGCACCCGATGCCCTTGCGGGGTCCTGCGTCTCGACCTTCCCACGGCGACTTTGCAGGTGCTGATGAGCCTGACGTCGCGCCTGATGGGGAATAGCCGCTTTCCGCGGGTGTGCTCTTTTCAGAGAGAGCCAGATGAGCCGCCGCTGAAGTCCAGGAAGGGCGCTATGATGATGGGCTTCGGCAGGGGAGCGTTCGTTGACGCTCTGCGAGCCCAAGCGGTTCGTAACGGACGGGACAGACGGATGGGAGAGGGCTAGAGGAGGGGCTGGCTTCGCGGTCCTTCGCATCGCCGCTGATGGTCCCTACCGCTTCGTAGCGGTCATGACCCTTGGACGTCGTGGGGTGAGCCAGCAGAGCGATTCCTGTGTCGCAATTGAGCGAAGAAATCTCTCAGGAGCGCCTGACACTCATCCGCAAGCACTCCGCCTGTCGTGGTGAAGCGGTGGTTGAGCCGGAGGTCCCGTCCGATGGCGAACAGGGTGTCCACCGCTCCAGCCTTGGGGTCGGTGCAGCCATAGACGAGCCGAGCGATCCTCGCGTTGACCAATGCTCCTGCGCACATCGGACAAGGCTCGAGGGTCACGTAGAGCGTTGCCCCCGCCAGCCTCCAATGCCCCAAGGCTCGCGTGGCCGCGCGTAGCGCTTCGAGTTCGGCATGAGCCGTCGGATCCTGGTCGACTTCGCGTCGATTTCGACCAGTGCCGAGTTGCTTCCCCGAAGCATCGACGAGAACGGCGCCAACCGGAACGTCCCCACTCTGCGCTGCTGACTTCGCCTCGTTAATGGCTACCAGCATCCACGACTGGTCTACCAAGGCGTTGTTCACAGCTACCGTGAGCGTCGTATTCCGTCGTGACGCCCGTCGTACGGTCGTCTTACTCGAATATCGATGGCTTTGCGCGTCCAGGAAGATTCGAACTTCCGACCCCCGGCTTCGTAGGCCGATGCTCTATCCAGCTGAGCTATGGACGCTTTTGAATTTTCAAACCAATGACAATGGCCGTCGGCCATCTGCTGCTTCACGTTCGGTGCTGCGAAGTGCAGGACGGGCGTTTAGGTGACTTGGGGCCAGATGTCAACCGAAAAATCTCGGAAGGACATCGATGTCGTAAATTCCGCCTGCAGAAGTGACAAAATGCTGCGCGCGGCAGTCCGTGGAACGGAGCCGCCGCGCGCTCAAGTCGGAAGACGTCGTGGGATACAAACGAACTGGCTCGTCTGTTGTTCGAGAGGAACCCCCGTGCCGCCCGGGGAACTCCAAAATCTCGAGCCGCTCACCCAAGGGCAGTAAGCAATGCCAAGAAGGCGTCTACTTAAGGAAGTCTCGAAGAGAAGTTAAGGGGAGCACATTGGAACGTCGCTGCGTTCGAAGGGCTCACGAAGCTTTAAGTGACGGAAGCGAAGGAACCGTAAGGTTGAAGGGGAAGCAAAGCAGGCGAGTCGTTGTTACTTTTTGGAGGAAGCGTGCCGAACGTCACTGCAGCCCACAGTGAAGTCTCGTTAAGTAGTGGTCATCGACTGGAGCATGATGCGTGCCAAGGTCGATTCTCTCGGTTCCGTTGCCCATCCTTCTTCGCACACCCCTGCTGGCCAGCCTTCGCATCCGCACGGTGGCCGCCCTGCTTTCCGCGGTCCTTGGGCCGTGGCTGTGCGTAGCGCTCAGGCGTCGGTGTCACGTCTCGGGTAGGGGTCCGCAATATTTGCAGGTCCCGGACGGACGTGTTTACTGCCACACACCGAAGACGCCATCGTGAGGGGCCTCTGCGTGGCACCGTCGACAGGCGAGCAGCTTGCCTCGTGCGGCGACCTCGCCCGTCGATGAGAGGATGAAGTACTCCCAGTCGCCGAACCCGGGATCGTACCCAGGAGCACGCTTCTCCATGGCCAGGAACGTGGTGGGGTCCTGGGCTGCGGCGTCGTAGTGGGCTTCCACCAAGATGCTGCCAGGCGGCAGACGCAGCGCTGGGCCCAGCCTCGGGTAGCCTTCCGCCTTGGCATTGACGCTGATGACCCCTTCGAGATTCCCTGCGAAGTGCTGAGACCGTCTACGGGGCGAAACGGCGCTGAAGGAGAGCGCCTCTCTGGCGTGTTCCCAGGCCTCAGTCGAAGACTCGGAGGCGATGAACGCCTGCGGTATGACGCCATCGGGGGCTGTCGTCGGATCGGAGGCGCTGAGCCACTCCCCCTCCGACCGCTGGAGAGGGGACGGGCTGGATGCGGAACAGGCGAGCAGCAAAACCAGAGAGCTTGCGAGGGCAGCTCGGGACGACATCGGCGCGTGATGCTAGCGTACGACGATGAAGTTGCGTGCTTCCAGGTGCTCGCGGTACGCCGGCCTCATCGCTGCCTGCCTCTCGGTCGCCTGCGCGGTCGTGGCGAGCGGGGACACCGACGCCTGGGCCCAGCCTTCGACGCGACGTGCGTGGCTCGGCGTGGAGCTCGCGCAGGGGTCGGATGGCGGCGTCATCGCCAAACACGTCGTACCAAACTCCCCGGCTGGTAAAGCGGGGCTGGCGGACGGAGATACCATCGTCGCGGCCGATGGTATCTCCCTCGGAGAGCCCAGGCAGCTGGTTGCGAGAGTGGCACTGCTCGGGCCTGGGAACAGCATCCAGCTCAAGCTGCGGCGCGGGACGACTGACAAGCACGTCAAAGCAACGTTGATTCAGTTCCCTGGTGAAGAGCAGCTCCTGCGACTCGACAAGATCGGCACATTCGCTCCTTCATGGAAGCAACCGATGGAAGCGGTCGCAGGGACAGTCCCAGCAACCATCTCGGGGCTTCGAGGAAAGGTGGTGCTGCTCGACTTCTGGGCGACCTGGTGCCAGCCGTGCCGCATGATGTCACCGCAGCTTTCCAAGTGGCAGTCCACCTATGAACAGCAAGGCTTGGCGGTTCTGGGCGTCACCACGGATGACGTGGAGACCGCAACGCGGACCGCACAGGCCCTCTCGATGAAGTATGCAGTCGCCTCGGATCCACAGGCCTCCACCATGACCAGCTATGGGGTTCGAGCCCTCCCGGCGATGTTCATCATCGACAAGAAGGGCGTCATTCGCGAGGTCTTGGTCGGCTACGACCCCATGCGGCACGCGGAGATCGACAAGCTATTGCAATCACTTCTTGCTGAGCCTGCCCCGACTCCCTGAGAGCCGCCCGCGCTTTCCCTCATGCTCCTGCTCGTCGAACAGCTGCTGTGGTTTCTACGTCGGGAAGGCTTTACCATTTCCACCGTCCAGGCCATCGATGCCGCTCGTGCATGCGACCTGGTTGGCGTGGCAGACCGTGACACACTCCGTGATGCAATCGCTTCAGTCGTCGTCGAACGAGCAGGAGATCTCGCACGCTACACTGCGAGTTTTGAGAGGTTTTTCACGCTGGGACACGGTCACGTGGGCGATCTGTGGTCACGATTGCGTGATCTGGGATTCTCGGCGACGGAGGTGGGGGCTGTTCGAGACCTGGTGCAAGCCGTCGCCACAAAGCGGGAGGGCAGTGGTGAAAGCGCCTTTCGCGCGGCGGTCGCAACGGAAAACGAACTCGATCAGCTGCTTCTCACGGCCGGTGCCATACGAGCGCTCTCCCCTCTGACCAGCTCTCGGCAGACAGGCTTTTTCACGCAGCGCCTCCTTGAACAGCTGGGAGTTTCGCGAGCTGCCAGCGCCCTCACCCGAATTCGCCAGGCCCTCCACGACGCGCTCGGACGAGAGCGTGGTGATGCGCTCGCGGATGCTCTTACTGCCGAAATGGAGCGTGTTCGCCGTCGCGTCCGGGCGCATGTCGAAGCCACGGCGAAGCGAATCGAAGCTGAAGCAGGAGGGCAGGGGGGCCCGATGGATGTTCCATTTGCCGCGCTCTCCGAAGCTCAGCTCGAGGAGGTCCGGCGTGGCGTGCGTCGCCTCACGGAGCGATTGAGAGGCGCGGCACAAGTACGGCGAAGGAAAGCCGCACGGGGTCATATCGACCCTCATCTCACACTGAGACGCAGCCTGCGTACCGGCGGCATTCCACTGGTGCCTGGACGACGAGTGCGTCGTCGTGCGCGCCCTCGCCTTTGGGTTCTCTGCGACATCTCCGAGTCGGTACGGGTAGCATCACGCTTTTTTCTCGAGTTTCTGGTGGCTACCCAGGAACTCTTCGAAAGGACCCGCTCGTTCGTTTTCGTCAGCGAGATCGGTGAGGTCACGGGGCTTCTCGATGAGCTCGGTCCGGAGCGTGCCCTTGCGCGCATCGAAGCTGGAGCTGCAGTCAATCGCACGCACAATTCCAACTATGGGCGTGCCTTGAAGGATTTCGAGAACCGCTTCGGCCGCGACATGGACCGTCGCACAACCCTGGTCATCCTCGGTGACGGTCGCACCAACTACCTACCGGACGAAGCTGCCGTCGTCCGGCGACTCCGCGAACGGGCGCGTTCGGTCCTCTGGCTGTGCCCCGAGGGGCCCTCGGCGTGGACTGGAGACAGCGCCATGCCCCGCTACGCAGCGGCCGTCTCGAAGGTGCTCGTCGCGCGAACAGGACGAGAACTCGAGGTCGCGGCACGGGAGGTGGCCGCCCGACGCGCTTAAGAGTATGGGAACCTCGTCATGAGCCTCGACCAGAAGCTGAAGGACACCCTTGCGAGGGTGGAAAAAGGGGGGGGCCCCAAGTACCACGACAAGAATCGCGAGCAGGGCAAGCTCTTTGCCCGCGAGCGGGTCAACCTTCTCCTCGACGAAGGCAGCTTCATTGAAGACGCTGCTCTCGCCAACGCTCTCGAGCCCGAACTGCCCGCCGACGGTGTGATCACGGGAACCGGCACCATCCAGGGCCGTACCGTGGCCATCATGGCGAACGACTCCACGGTAAAGGCAGGTTCGTGGGGGCGTCGTACCGTCGAGAAGATCCTTCGTATCCAGGAGATCGCCAAGCGGCTCCGCTGCCCTCTCTTCTACCTCGTCGACTCTGCTGGCGCGCGCATCACCGATCAGATCGAGATGTTTCCCGGCCGTCGAGGCGCGGGCCGGATCTTCTACAACCAGGTCGAACTCTCCGGCATGGTCCCACAGATCTGCCTCCTCTTCGGACCCTCGGCAGCCGGAGGCGCCTACATCCCGGCGTTCTGTGACATCGTGGTCATGGTCGACGGCAATGCCAGCATGTACCTCGGCTCTCCGCGCATGGCGGAGATGGTCATCGGCGAGAAGGTGTCCCTCGAAGATCTCGGGGGAGCGCGGATGCACTGTTCCGTGTCTGGCTGTGGTGACGTCCTCGTGAAGACCGAGGCTGATGCCCTCGCGTTTGCCAAGCGCTACATCGCCCTGATGCCCAGCCACTGCGACGTGGCACCTCCGGCAGCCGAGCCGCGTCCTCCTCGCGCCGCGTCGAAGACCCTCGAAGAGATCATCCCTGTCGACGAGAACAAACCCTTCGACATGATGGCCGTCATCGACGCCATGATCGACGAGGGCAGCTTCGTCGAGATCAAAAAGCTCTTTGCGAAGGAGGTCATCACCGGCCTCGCCCGCATCGACGGTCGCGTCGTGGGGATCGTGGCCAATCAGCCCAAGTATAAGGGCGGCGTCCTTTTCGTCGACTCTGCGGACAAGGCGGCGCGCTTCATCTGGCTGTGCGACGCATACAACATTCCCCTCATCTACCTGGCGGACGTCCCCGGCTTCATGATCGGCACCGTCGTCGAGCGCCAAGGAATCATCCGAGCTGGCGCGAAGATGATCGCGGCAGTCAGTGAGGCGACCGTCCCCAAGCTCTCGATCATCGTCCGCAAGGCTTATGGTGCAGGCCTTTACGCCATGTGTGGCCCAGCCTTCTCTCCGGACGAGTGCATCGCGCTCCCCTCTGCGTCCATCGCCGTCATGGGGCCGAATGCTGCCGTCAACGCGGTCTATTACAACAAGATCCAGGCTGTTCCTGAAGGCCCTGAGCGTGATGCCTTGGTCCAGCGGCTGAGAGACGAGTACCGAAACGACATCGATCTCACCAAGCTGGCGAGTGAGCTGGTGATCGACTCCGTCATTGCCTCCTCCGAGCTTCGCCGCGAGGTGGCTCAGCGCCTTGCTCGCCATGCCGACAAGGTGGCCGACCGGCCGCGCAAAAAGCATCTCGTCCCCCCTGTCTGAGCACGGCACCCGACGGCGGACTCCCTCGCTCGTGTAGTCTCTGCGTGTGCGCCCCCGTCGTCTGGCGTTGATCCTCACCAGTCTCGCGGCCTTGCTGACCGCTCCCACCTCCGACGCGTGGGCCGATGCCCCGGCGGCGCCCCTCGCCCGCCATCTCGGGCGTCGAGGCCACCCACATCCTCTCGCGGATTCCAGCGGGCGCATCCCAATCCTCGTCCCGCTCCCCGTGGGCACCGACGCTCGCTCCCTGGGCCTGCTGCCTGTGGCGCCAGGGTTTGGCTCCATCCGTCTCGCTCCCTCGGACGTGGACCTGTTCACGGGGGGTAATGCCAAGCTCTCGCTCCTCGCCGGTCCCCCGCGACAGGCCCTCCTCGATGTATCCGGTGAACTCACCCGCGCCGCGTCCTACCGCGCGAACACGCAGTCGACAGGCGAGGGCGTCGTTGTTGGCGTCATCGATACAGGCTTCGATCTCGCACATCCGGATCTACGCGACGCAACCGGGAAGACGCGCATCGCATGGATGCTCCAGGCGGGAACCCCACGCGGACTCCATCCCGCGCTGGAGGACGAGTTCGGCTGCACCGACCCCAACCAGACACCGTGCGCCATACTCGCCGCCAGCGACATCGACGCCCTCATCGCCTCGGGGGAAGAGAGCCTCTCCGACAGACGCTCCGCACACGGGACCCACGTCCTCTCCATCGCTGCGGGCAATGGCGGCGTCATGGGCGAAGGGACCCCTCGCTATGTCGGCGTCGCCCCGGGCGCGACGCTCGTGGTGGTCGCCCCATCGCTTCCGGGCGCCGGCTTCCGCGACGCTGACCTCCTCAATGCCACCCGCTTCGTCTTCGATCGAGCCGAAGCCCTCGGCATGCCGGCGGTCGTCAACCTCAGCGTAGGGGGCGATTTTGGCCCACACGACGGCTCCAGCCCACTCGAACAGGGGCTTGCCGGGATGGTCGGCGAGGACAAACCTGGCCGGGTCATCGTCGTCGCGGCTGGCAACAGTGGCACCCTTTACGCTCTCGGCGAAGATGGCCCCTTCGGCATCCACACCGAAGCGCGCGTGTCTCCGAGTTCCACCGTCCGTGTTCCCATCCGTTCTTCCAGGTCGAAGCAAGGCCAAGGCTTCGTCTGGATCACCTTCCGCCCTGACGACGAAGTCTCCGTCGGCCTGGAGGGGCCTGACGGCAGCACCTGGGTCGGGCTCACCGACCCAGGGGAAGACGCAGGCTACGGTGGCGGAGATGAGAAGATCTCGGCCGCCGTCATCAATCGCATCGCAAACGGCAAGTCTCCCATCACCGAGGCTACCAACAGCGCTGTCGTTGCCTGGGACGGGACCTGGGAGGCCGGGGAGCTCAACATCGTTCTCGAAGGCAAAGGCGACGCTCAGCTCTGGATGGCTGGCCTCGGTGACGTCTCCACCAGCTCGGGTCTAGGCCTGCTGTTCGTAAGAGCCCTCAAGCAGGGAACCATCACCGTCCCCGCGAGCCATCCTGGGCTGCTCGCTGTTGGGTGCACCATCAACCGAGTCGAGTGGACGCCATTCGACAGCACCCAGCCCCTCACGATTTCCGAGCTGGGTGGTGCTGTGGTTCGGCCCGACGGTGCCTGCTTCTTCAGCTCTGCAGGCCCCACCCCCTTCGGCGCTCCCAAGCCCGAGCTCAGCGCACCAGGAGGTTTCGTCGTGGGGGCCATGGCCGCCAGTTCGGACCCACGGGAGGACCGCGGCGGCCTGTTCGACCCGCAAGGCTGCCCCGATTCTACACCGTGCTTCGTCGTCGACGACCACCATGCGATCACCAGCGGCACCTCGATGTCGGCACCCCAGGTTGCTGGAGCGGTTGCCCTTCTGCTCGAGCGCGACAAGAAGCGTGACTGCACCCCTTCCGAGGCCGGGGCATGCAACCCCACCCTGACGCAGAGGCGCGTCACGGAGATCCTCCAGGCAGGCGCCCGCTACCCTGGAGGCGTCGTCCCCCGCGAAACACCGCGCGATCCCGAAGGTCTCGTCCCTCACGAGACCCAGCTCGGTCCTGGCACCCTCGACGTCGAAGGCGCGATGCAGGTCCTCGAGGTGTACCTGGAAAGGCTGTCCCGTGAGACCAACGAGTCCGACAGCCCTTCAGGAAACGAAGAACCCATCCCCCCTGCGGTCGATCGTAGCTGGTACGTTCTATCGAGCAGTTACGCACGCCCTGATCCCACCTGGCCGGTGTGGGGCCATGTCGAACTGCGTCGTGCTGACGGGACGGTCGCCACGACCGTCGACGAATCCAAGCTTCGCGTTCAGGTGATCAACGGCCTCCTCGTCGACCCACTCACCGCCGTCAGCCATGGGATGTGGCGCTTCGCCGTGGCCGCTCCGAAGGGAGTCTACGGCACGTCCATCTCCATCGACGTGCTGTACGACGACGTCTCCCTCGGCACACGCGAGCTCCCTGTGGGAATGGACCTCTGGACGTCCAGCGGCGACATCTCGGCCACGAGTGCGGGGTGCGCTTGTTCCGCTGGAGCACCTCCCTCATCGCCCCCTCCCTGGACCCTCGCTGCTCTCGGTGCCGCGCTCCTGGGCGGGCGCCGCCTCCGCCGTCGTCCCTCGGGGACGAAGTGCACTCGTTAGACCCCCTTCCCGCCTCTCGCGCCCTCCTGGGTCACCCCTCGCATCCTTGCGGGGTGACAAGTTCAGCCACCTCCGCGCGCCGACGCGCGATGCGCTCTCCAACCAGCGCTCCCACGTGTGCAGCCACTTCTGCATGAGCTGCGACAGCCAGCCCGTCCTCGCGGCACCCCTCCAGGATCAACCCCGCCAAGGTCGCTGCATCCGCACATCGCCCGGCGACGTCCACCCGCAGCGCCGCCTCGAGTGCCCTCGCCAGCCCTCGCGGCACATCCGGCCGCACGCTTTGAAGAGGCGGCGGTTCCCCTGGCTCCTCCCCCAGCGCCCCTCCACGCCCATCCCCCTCGTGGAGCCTCCGTCCAGCGACCAGCTCCCATCCGACGACCCCGGCGGCCCACACATCACACCGCCGGTCCACCGCGCGCCCCTGCGCCTGTTCCGGTGCCATGTACGCGCTTCTGCCGCGGATCGCTCCGGTCGCATGTGCGTTCGACCTGGCCACCCCGAAATCGATCACCCGCGTCCGGCCGTCCAGACCCACCAGCAGGTTCTGCGGGCAGACATCGCAGTGGACCACGTTGGCAGCGCGACCTTCTGGATCCTTCAGCTCATGCGCTGCATGCAACCCTGCGAGGGCATCCAGCAACATCCTCACCCCGATTCCTAGCGGCAGCGACTGCAGCGGCCCGGCGATGCCACCGAGCATCGCGAGCGTTTCTCCCTCGACATATTCCATCGCAAGGTAGAGCCCGTCCTCTGCCTTCCCCGCTTCGACCAGGGCGACTACATGGGGGTGTCGGATCTGCGCGGCGAGCCGAGCTTCCTCCTCCATCTCTCGCCGAAACTCCGAGATGTCTCGGAGAAACGCGTGAGGGATCTTCAGCGCGACCTCCAGCCCATCACAGCGGCGCCTGGCCAGGTACACCGTGCCCATCCCACCGCTCGCGATGGGGAGCAGAACCTCGAACCGAGCTTCCGCCAGCGTGAGCGAAGCCCCTCCGCTGGGCCTCGAAATGCGCATCGAGCCCGATGCTACCACCGACGTTTGCCCCCTTTGATGGCTCTCGGATCTTGCGTGAAGAATCGAGAACCCTCGTTCCTGCCGCGTTCCCCCGGTGAGGTGCCTCGCCCAAATTCAGGCACTGCCCGATATCTCTCCAACAGCTGGAGTGCGAACCGATGGTTCGACTGTTGAACAAACAAAGGAGCATGCTTGTGGCTGTGAAGACCTGCATCGCGCTGTTCGTCCTCGGGATTGCCTCGCTCGGCTGCAGCGAGCCCCGCCCGGTCGGTGCGGAGCAAACGACGCCATCCGATCTGGCCCCGCCGCCCGAGCCCCCGCCGCCTGCTGCGGAACCCGAACCTCCGCTCGCCGCCGAAGCTCCTGCGCCTCCGAAGCCCATCGAGGTCACCGTCAACCCTGCGAGCGGCTCCAAGGTCCAGGGAACTGGGCAGCTCGAAGAGGTCGCGGAGGGCGTCAAGCTCACCCTCAAGCTCACTGCGGTCCCCGCGGGGAAGCATGGCATCCACATTCATCAGACGGCCGACTGCAGCGATCCGGAGGCCAAGAGCGCGGGTGACCACTTCGCTCCAGATCACAACAAGCACGGCTTCCCCGACCAGGCGGAGCACCATCTGGGCGACATGGGTAACCTCACCGCCGAGAAGGACGGCAACGTGAACTTCGAGTTCGTCCTCAAAGGCGCCAACCTCAAGGAGGGAGACCCCAAGTCCCTCGTGGGGCGTGCAATCATCCTCCACGCCAAAGAGGACAAGGGCACCCAGCCTTCCGGCGATGCCGGGGGTCGTATCGCCTGCAGCGCGATCAAGCGCTGACTCACGCTCCTGGCATCGCTTGCGATCCTCGCCTCATCAGGATAGCGGAAGCGCATGCCTCCTGCTCGAACCATCGGCGCGTGCATGACCCGGAGTCCCATCACTGTCGAGCGCTCTGCCACGATGGCACACGCCTTCAAGATCATGGTGGAGCATGGCTTTCGCCATCTCCCCGTGGTGGACGGCGACCGACTGGTGGGCCTCGTCTCGGAACGCGAGCTTCGCGTCGTCGAGAACATGAAGGGCATCGACTCCGCCTTCGTCACCGTGGGTGATTTCATCCTGGAGCCGCCGTACGCCGTTGGCCCCGAGACGCCAGTTCATGACGTCGCGCTCACCATGAGCCAGCGCAAGGTGGGCTCGGCCATCGTGGTCGATGGCGACAAGGTGGTGGGCTTGTTCACGACCACCGACGCGCTGCGGGTCCTGGCCGAGCTGCTCGCGCCATCCTCGAATCCAACCTGAACTTTCATCTGTCCTCGGGCTCTCCCCGGGCGCCTCTCGCTGGATGCATGCCAGGCGCATCGAGGGTGTCGGCGTTGCGACCCGTCAGCAGCGCATCCAGCCCGAACTCCTCGATCGTCGCCCGGGGGAGGCTCCCGTCGGCGTTGAGCCCTCGCGCCTCATGGTAAGCCCTTTTCATCTCCTCGAACTGCTCCCGCGTCAGCCCAGCGCCACGTGCTGCTCCACCTGGCAGAAGCTCCTCGAAGAACCGGGCTGGCAACGTGTCCTCCTCGGGCCTCCAGCCCTCCCGCTCGTTGAACAGTCGCTTCAGCAGCACGATCCGCTTCGCCGCGGACTGTACCTCCGGCATGTCGACCGGCGCTCCAGTCACGGCCGTCAACATTTCCGCAGCCTCCTCATGGACATCGCGGAGTGCGCGTCGCAAGAACTTGCACAGGATCAACGAGTCCAGGACCGCCGCCCGGTCCTCGGTCTCGACGGCGAGGCGCGCCGCTTCCGGCGAACCCGCGAGCCGATCTACCCTCCCCGAGAAATCCACCTCGTAAGCGCCGCTCCGGTTGTGATCGGCGCCGCGTGACGACACCGCGAACCCCAGCGCCATCGTCTGGAGTGCCCTCGGCTCATAGCCAGGAATCTCCAGCCCCTTCACGTGGGCAGCGAAGCCAGGCGCAGGAGGGCCGAGTATCTCAGCGGCCCGACGAGAGCCTTCCGCCAGCAGAGCGCCGAGCCCTGCGCGTCGATGAGCGATGGCCTCCAGCAGCTCGAGCATCCTCGCCCCGTCTCCGAAGCGGAGCCCCTTCGCCTCCGCCTCCCACTGCGTCCCCGCGAACACCCCTCGCTCCGCGCACTCCATCGCGAACGCGATGGAACCGCCGGCAGAGATCGTGTCGAGCCCCAGCTCATCGCACAGGCGGGACGCGCGCAGCACCAGCTCCGGGCTCGAGACGCCACACAGCGGACCCAGCGCGAACACGTTCTCGTACTCGGCCTTCACGGGCGGCGCCCCTGGTGTGACCTCGAAGAAATGCTCACACCCGATGGTGCAACCCGAGCATGCGCTGCGTCCTCGCGCCCGCGTCTCGCGCAGGCTCTCCCCGGAGAGCGCCGTGGCCCCCTCGAACGTGCTCTCCTGGAAATTTCGTGTGGGCAGCGCAGCCAGCCGGTTGAACGTCGCGAGGTTCGCGACCGTCCCTAGCTCACGGTATTTCTCCGTCGCGGGGCCCAGCGATCGCCGCGCGAGGTCGCGAGCGAGTGTCACGGCGCGCTCGGCATGTGCCAAGGGCACCGCATGACACCCCCGCACCCCCACCGCTTTGATCTGCTTGGCAGCCAGCACTGCCCCGAGCCCTCCTCGCCCGGCGTGGCGACCGTTGTTGGCGAGGCTCGCGTACCGCACCCGATGCTCCGCGGCGATCCCTGCGATGGTCAGCTCGTACCCAGGAAACTGCGCCGCGAGGCGCGCCTCGAGCTCCCCCAGCCGAAGTGCCTGACCCCACAGTGCAGGGCAGGGGACCACCTCCAGCGCGTCTCCATCCGTCAGCACCACCGAAGGCTCGGCCGCGCGACCCCTCAGGACGAGCGCATCAAACCCCGTGCGCTTGCCGGCGATCGCGAACCCCGAGGACGACAGCGCGTCGTTCAGCCTCCCGGTGAGTGGCGACTTCGCCACGAACGCGACCTTGGCCGACGTCGTGAGCGGCGTCCCGACCAGCGGCCCGAACGCGACGACCAGGGCGGCCTCCTCTCCGAGCGGATCGAAGCCAGCTTTCGTCTCCTGGGTGAGGAGCCACGTCCCGAGGCCCACCCCACCGATGAGCTGCCGCGACACCCGAGGCTCGATCTCGACCACCTCGGTGCTCCTCCGGCTGAGGTCGATGCGAAGGTACCGACCGAACCACCCGCCGGTCGGCAGGTGCGGTGTGTGCGCTGCAGGGAGCGAGGGGGGCATCGTCGAGCGGCACCAGGCAGGAAGCCCTCACGAGGATATCACGGCGAAATGTGGCCCGGCGCCGTGTAGCTCGGGGCTCGCCGGAGGAGCGCTCCGGTGGTACGTTCTCACGACCCGCCCACCCTGGCGTGCCGGGTCTTCTTGCTCATGAACACCGCCTCCGCCAGCGAGCGCTCGTCCTTGATCGAGGGCTCGACCATCGCGGACTACCTCCTCGTCGCGCGGCTCGGCGAAGGCGGCATGGGCGTGGTGTTCAAGGCCGAGGACACCAAGCTCCGGCGCATGGTGGCCCTCAAGCTGCTGCACCCCAACGTCGCGCAGGATCCCGAGAAGAGGCGCCGGTTCCTTCGGGAAGGCAGGCTCGCGGCGCACCTCACCCACCCCTGCATTGCCGCCGTCTACCAGGTCGGCGAGGCCGACGGCCGCATCTTCATCGCCATGGAGCTGTGCGAAGGCAAGAGCCTCAAGCACGTCCTGAGCGAGCAGCCGATCCTGCCCTACACCGAAGCGCTCCACCTCTTCCGCGAGATCACGCGCGGGCTCCGCAAAGCGCATGAGGCGGGAATCATTCACCGCGATCTCAAGCCCGACAACGTAATGGTCGAGGGGGACGGCATCGTGAAGATCCTCGATTTCGGCGTCGCCAAGCCGACCGAGGACATCGACGCGAACTTCACCGACCTGCGCACCCAGCATGGCGCCATGGTCGGCACGCCTGCGTACATGTCGCCCGAGCAAGCGACGGGCAAGAACGTGGACGCGCGCTCCGACATCTTCAGCTTGGGGGTGGTGCTCTACGAGCTTCTCTCGGGGCGCAGACCGTTCCTCGGAGAAACCTGGCAAGACATCATCATCGCCATCAGCCGCGACCCGATGGTCCCGGTCTCCTCCCTGCGCCCGGATCTCCCGCGCGAGGTGGACGCCGTGCTCGAGCGATGCCTCACCAAGCGGCCCGAGGATCGCTACGCGAGCTGTCGCGAACTGCTCGCCGACGTGGATCGCCTCCAGGCGAGCGCCGGCATGTTCCGATCGGGCATCATGACGGCGGGCACCTCCTTGGTGCCTCCGCCCCCCTTCACGGATACCGGCTCGAATCCCAGGGTCGTACCGCCCGACACCTCATCGCAGCCAGCGGTGAGCTCGCCGGTGCCCTTCGCGCCTGGTCCTCCCTCGATGCACGCGACGGGGCCGGGCCAGCGCTCCCCAGGTGCGCGCCGTACGGCGCTGGTGCTGGGCAGTGTCCTCCTGGTGGCTGGTGTCGGTGCTGGGATCGGAGCGCTGGCGGGGCGCGTGAATGGCGGAGAGCGCGTCGATGGCGAGGCCATGGTGGGATCGGTGGGGTCTCCTGCTCGCCCTCCTGCGGATCTGATGCCGACCGCGGTACCGAGCGAACCGTCGACCACCGAGGGGTCAGCCGTGCCAGCAGGGTCTCCTTCGGCGGCTCCCTCCACGCAGATGGAGGGCGCCAGTCCCTCGATCGCAGGTACAGAGGCCGCACCACCGGCAGCGGTGACGACGCCGGGTGAACCTTCAGCGAACGGCCGAGGCAAAGTGACGCGTCCATCGGCCACCTCGGCCTCGACGCCACCTCCTGCGAGCGCTCGACCTCCCTCGGCACCCGCCACCCACGCGCCCACCTCCCCGAGCGCCAAACCGAGGAACGAGATCCTCGGCTTCTGAAGCGATGATGGTGCCCCGCTCGCTCCTGTTCGCCCTCTCCCTTGCCTGGCTGGTCTCGGCCCCGCTCTCCGCCAGCGCGCAGGTCCCGTTCTCGGAGATCCAGGACGTCGCCCGCGCGAAAGCCGAAGAGGGGCTCTCGCTGTTCGCCGAAGGCCGCTGGCAGGAGGCCTACGAGCGGTTTCGCATCGCGGAGGACCTGTTCCACGCACCGACCCTCGTGCTCCACATGGCCCACTGCCAGCGAGAGCTGGGACGCCTGCTCGCGGCGCGCGCTCTCTACCGAAAGGTTGCGGAGGAGAAGCCCCCCGAGGAGGCGCCCGATGCGTTTCACCGAGCGCACGAGATCGCGACCGAGCATCTGAAGGAGCTCGACGAACGCATCCCTCGGATCTCCATCGACGTCCCTGGCCAGTCTTCTGACGCCTTGCTGGTGCTGCTCGATGGGGGCCCGGTGGTCGCCTTGCATCCGGCCGACATCGAGCTGGATCCTGGGCGGCACAGGATCCATGCGGCCGCACGGGGCGTCGAGCCGCTCGACATGACCCTCGACGTCGTCGAGCGCGAGCGACGGCGTGTCCGCCTGGAGTTGAAGCCGATTCCACCTCCACCGCCCCCACCACCGCCACCGACACCAGGATCCATCGTGCCGGGAGCGACGGTCCTCGGTGTGGGCCTCGCAGGCCTCGCCGTTGGAGCCATCACGGGTGGGCTCACCCTGGCGCGGATGAGCGAGATCCGAGAGCAGTGCAACGGCGCCCGCTGCCCGGACACCATCCGCGGCGACGCCGACGCCATCAGACCCCTGGCCTTCGCGTCGAACGTGGGGTTCGCCGTCGGTGGCGTGGGCCTTGCGGCCGGGATCGTGCTGCTCATCGTTCGTCCTGGCGGGAGCCCGCCTACCTCGTCGCTGGTCGTTGGCCCTCACGGCGTCGGCGGGAGATTCTGACCCGTGCTCCGCTTCCGAGGTCCTGTGCGCTCGGCCCTGGTGCTGACGACCGCGCTCCTGCTCACGGGGTGCGAGCAGGTCTCGGGCCTGTCGGAGCTGACGTTCTCGTGCTTCGCCGAGCCCGAATCCACGACGTGCGCCGGTGTCGCTTGCGGCGAAGTGGTCAACAACTGCGGCGAGCCGGTGCTCTGCCCCAGCACCTGCACACCCCCGTTTGCCTGCAACGCCGGAGGCGTCGCTCCCAACACCTGCGGCTGCACTGGCGGAACCAACTGGATCCTGGAACCCCCGGAGGGCTGCGAACTCTGGGAAGGCTTGCCCGGTGTCGGCAACGCTTACTACACGTGCGCTGTCGAGGCCTCTTTCCACGTGGGGCGAGCGCTGTGCCAGGGCATCGGCACCGATCTGGCGATCATCTCTTCCCCCGACGAGAACATGGCCGTCCGTCGGATCATCCCCGCCAACGTCTTCCTGGGCCTCTGGGACGAGTTCGAGACCCGCCAGACCGACGACTTCGTGTGGGTCGACGGATCCGCCCCGAGCTTCACCCGCTGGGCCCCTGGCGAGCCGAACAACAGCGGCTTCGGCGAGCACTGCGTGGAGATGATGAAGGCGACCGGCACCTGGAACGACATTCCCTGCGCCCATGCCGCGAACGCCGTGCTTTGCGAGACCACCTGCCCGGCGCTCCCCGCTCCGGAGACGCCCTGAGCGCCCCGGAGCGAGCCACCGCCTACCCACCTGCATCGGCGGACAGCAGGACGACCACATCGCCCTCGGCGAGCGGCGTGTCGGGATCGGCTGTCAGGTGCCGCCCGTTGACCGCCACCAGGTAGCTCGGAGACAGACGCGGCCCCTCCACCACGTGCGGTGAGAGCGCCGGACAGCGTGCACCGAGCGCCTGGATCGCCTCTCCCAGCGAGCTGGCCTCCACCTCGACGTGGTCGTGTCCCGCGCGCAGCCGGGCCACGCCGTACAGCTCGATCACCACCACCCAGCGATCCTACCACCCGCACGGCGTCGCGCGCGTTATACGGGGCCATGGTCCACTTCGCCGCCCGAACAGGCTGGGATCTCACCGAGAATCACCTCACGCAGGTGCTCGCGGAGGCGCGCGCGACGGGCAAGCCCCTGACCGATCTCACCGAGTCGAACCCGACCCGCTGCGGCCTCGCCGACGCGACCCCTCTCGTGGCGCTGCTCGGCGACCCAGCGGGAGCCCGGTACGAACCCTCGGCCCTCGGGCACCCGTCCGCTCGCGCCGCGGTGGCCGGCTACTACGAAGCCCGCGGCATCCCCATCGACCCCGCCCGCGTGGTGCTCTCCGCCAGCACCAGCGAAGCGTATGGCTGGCTGTTCAAGCTCCTCGCCGAGCGCGGCGACGAGGTACTCATCCCCGCGCCCTCGTACCCCCTCTTCGAGTTCCTCGCCTGCCTCGAAGACATCACCCTCACCCCGTACCCCCTCGTGCGCGAAGAGGGCTACCGCGTGGATCTCGACGCGCTCGAGCGCGCCGCCGGCCCGAAGGCCCGCGCCATCATCCTCGTCCATCCCAACAACCCCACCGGCACCTTCGTGCGCCGAGAGGAGGCCGACGCCCTCACGCGCTTCGCCGCCGAGCGTGGCCTCGCCCTGATCGTCGACGAGGTCTTCGGTGACTACGCGCACGGCCCCCTCCCTCCGGACCGCCTTCCGAGCTTCGCGGGCCGCGATGGCGCGCTCACCTTCGTGCTCAGCGGCCTGTCCAAGGTCGTGGCCATGCCGCAGCTCAAGCTCGGCTGGGTTGCCGTCTCGGGCCCGGATGCCCTCGCCCGCGAGGCCATGCAGCGCCTCGAGGTCATCGCCGATACCTACCTCTCCGTCGCCACCCCGGTGCAGCTCGCGCTTCCCCGCATCCTCGCGGCCCGTGGCCCCGTCCAGCGAGCCATCCTCGAGCGCGTACGGCAGAACCTCGCCGTGCTCGACGCGGCCCTCGCGGCTGCGGGCGGCGCGACGCGGCGCCTCCCGGTCGACGGCGGCTGGTACGCCGTCCTCCAGGTCCCCCGCTGGCATGACGAGGACGGCTGGGTCGAGCTCCTGGTCCGCGACGAAGGCCTGATCGTGCATCCAGGCTACTTCTTCGACATGCCCCGGGACGGCTTCCTCGTCGTGAGCCTCCTGCCCGAGGCGACCCCCTTCGCCGACGCGGCCCATCGACTCGCGGCGCGGCTGTCCCGCTGACCGAGCGCGCCCCACGCGCCCCACGGCTGCCGCGCTGAGCGAGCGCGCATGAAGGTCTGGCGCAGCGACCTCGCCGAAGCTCGCAGGCCACTGGACTTGCAGCCCCCCCTCCTGGACGTGCAGCCCCCCCTCCTGGGCTTGCAGCCCCCTCAGGGCCTACTGCGAGAGAATGACCACCGAGTACGCCCCGATCGTCACGTTCGCGCTCTGACCCATCCCGTCGCGCGGCGCCCCGTTGGCGTCCGTGTCGACCGTCGTCGTGTTCGCGAAGTCGGGCGAGTACCCGTTCCAGTCGCTGTTGAACCGCACCCGCCACATCCCCCAGCGCGGCATGCCGAGGTTGTAGTTGTGGTAGGTCGTCCCGCTGAAGTTCGCGACCACCACCACGTCGTCGCCCGCCCCGCCGTTCTTCCAGCGGTGGAAGCCAATCACCTTCCCGCTGTTGTTCACGTGGTGCACGTTCACGCCGCCCCCCTGGAGACCGCGCGTGTTGTTGAACCAGTTGCGGCGCAGCCGGATCATGTCGCGGTACATCGTCACGATGCCCGGGAAATAGCCCGCCTTGTTCCAGTCCACCGGATCGGAGTCGGCCCACCAGCCGTCCTCGAGCACCTCTTGCCCCTGGAAGATCATCGGGATGCCCGGCGCCGTCATCACCAGCGCCGCGCCCAGCGTCGACCGCTTCTTCGCGTGCCAGCCGCCCGCGTTCCCTGGCCAGATGGCCTCGGGCACACGCGTCTTGCCGTTCGCCACCTCGTCGTGGCTCTCCGTGTAGATCACCCGCTGGAACGCCTGCCCGTTGAACCCGTGCGTGATCGCGTTCTTCACCGCGTTCATGTCACGCCCGGCGTCGGTCTGCGCGATGACCGCGTCCCGGATCGGGTGGACGAACGACCCATCCCACTGCGCATCGAAGCCGGCACCCCCTTGCGACGTCGGCTTCGTGATGCTGTCGCCGCCACCGAAGTCCTCGGCGATCGAGATCTTCCAGGGCTGCGTCCCATCGATCGAGTTGTTCACGTACTGCAGCAGGCTGAACCCGGGCGGCAGCGCGGTCGACCCGTTCGTCGTCCGGATGTACTTCGTGGCATCGAAGCGGATCCCGTCGAGGTGGTACTCGTTCAGCCACCAGTGAATGCTGTCCTTGATGTAGTCGCGCACCTCGTTGCGCCCGTAGTCGGGGCGGGTATCGCCCCAGGGCGTGTTCGCGCGCCAGTCTGTGTAGAAGTAGTGCCCCCCGTTCCCGAGACAGTCGCCCGTGAAGCACCACATCGGCAGATCGCTCGGCCCGTAGTGGTTGTGGACCACGTCGAGGATCACCGAGATCCCGCGCCGGTGCGCCTCGTTCACGAACGCCTTCATGTCGTCCGGCGTCCCGTAGGCTGTCTCTGGCGCGTACGGGAACGACGGGTTGTAGCCCCAGCTGAAGTCCCCGGGGAACTCGCTGACCGGCAGCAACTCGATCACGTTCACGCCAAGGTTCTGCAAGTGCGGCAGCTTCGCGATGGCGCTGTGCCAGTGCCCGGGGCCGCCTCCAGGAGAGTCGTGGAACGTGCCCACGTGCATCTCGTAGATGACCATCTCGTTCCACGGCGGGATCTGGTAGCCCCCGTCCGACCACTGGTAGTGACCGGAATCGTGGATGATGCTCGCGCCGTTCGAGCGCTCCACCCGCGTCGCGCGCGGATCCGACTTCCAGATCTTGTCACCCCAGGCCGTCTGGATGACGTACTGGTACTTCTGCCAGCGGTTCGCCCCCGAGATGTCGCCCGAGAAGTTCCCGTTGAACTCGTTGCCCAGCTCGTGGGCCGTCGTGCTCCAGCCGTTCCACTCCCCGGCGACCCACACGCGCTGCGCGCCCGGAGCCCAGACGCGGAACATCGTCCCGCCGTTGTAGGGGATCGCCCCCATGCCAGGACGTGACGAGGAGCTGAGCGCTTCCTCGCTCGACCCCACTTCGTCGAGGTCGCTCGTGATCGGATCGTCGCTGCCACAGCCGCCCACGAGCGCGGCGAGCAGGGCCAACGTGATGGTACTTCGGGTCATGATACCTCCAGGGTTTGCCGCGATCGTGCAGCACCTCGCGCGGGGCCGCCAACAATCGGTGGGCACACGAAGCGGTTCTCCTGGCGTGGGCGAGCCCTCACGCCACGCAGCGTGAGCTACCTCGCTGACCCGTCCCCTGCCGTCGGCATGCCCCTTCACGCCACACCGCGTGAACCACCTCGCGAGGCGGGGGCTTCAGCGGTGGATCTTCACGACCGTCGAGCGACCCATCTCGGAGACCGCGCGCATCCCGTGCCAGCCCTCGGGCACGGGAGGATCGGTCCACGCGAAGATCTGCTTCGCGTCGATGGGCGCCAGGTTCACGCAGCCGCCGCTCTTCGGCTCGCCCCAGGCGTCGTGCCAGTAGGCGCCGTGCAGCGCGTGCGGACCGCTGAAGTTCAGCACGTACTGCACCTCCGAGTGCACGATCAGGTCGTTCGTGCTGGAGACCATGGTCGCCGTACGGAACTTGCCGTCGACACGGAACGTCCCCGTCGGCGTCGCTGCCGTCTCGATCGCCGCCACCCCTTTCGTCGGGATCCCACCGCGGCCTGGAGAGATCAGCGTCGCGAAGACCGGCGTCGCCTCCTCGTAGGCGATCAGCCACCCCCCGAGCACGCTCACCTCGAGCCACTTGCGCGGCGGCGCTCCGGGCTCCGCTGCCTTCGTGAAGGGGATCTTTTCGGCCTGCTCGAGCACCGTCGTGTCGCTCTCCAGCAGCCACACCCCGGCCTGCTTCGTCTCGACGTAGCGCGCCTTCCCCTCGCCCTCGGTGCGCCCGGTCAGCCCCACCCAGGAGAGCCGCGCCAGCTCCTCGCCCGTCGGCTCGAACGCCCCGGCCTCCGTGCGACGGTAGGTCGGCCGCGCCGACTTGCGGATGTATGCGATCGGCAACGCCACCCCGTCACGCAGCCAGACCCCCTGGAACTCCGAGCGCGGATACGGCCTCAGCCGATCCCGCGGCATGATCGCCTGGTCCGACGTGACCACCCACGAGCGACCATCGGCATCGAAGCTCTGCGTGTAGGCCACGGTCGAACCATCGACCACGCGCGGTCGCGCCTCGCGCACCAGCCCACCGAACGAGAACAGCTCTGGCTGCGGCACCCCGGTCGGGCGCAGATCCACCCCCACCAGATGCTTGTCGATCGCCCGGATCTCCTCCTCGCTCTTCGCCTCGCGCGCCCTGGCGGTCTTCTCCAGATGCGCCGCGAGATCCCATTCCTTCCGGCGCTGCTCCTCCGCGCTCGGCACCGTCACGTAGCGAGGCGCCCCCAGGGACTCGGCGTACTGGTAGGGCCAGGGCGAGTCGAGCTTCGGCGCTTCGTCACGCAGCGCCACCACCGCGGGATCGTTCGGATCGACGCTGGCCCCGCTCCCCGCGCAGACATAGCCGACGGGCTCCACCGCGTACCACGCATCGCAGCCCGACCCGTGGACCCGCGCCGCCTCCAGGCTTGCGCCGCGCACCGCCACCGAACCCCCGAGTCCCAGATACCCCAGCCACCCCTTGCTCGGCCGCGGGGCAGGCGCGATCCAGGCGAACCGCGCCTTCGAGTAGATCCGGGGCGTCGCATCCGCTGCCGCCGTGCCTGCCGCATCGCCCGCGGGGGCCTCGCCGGCCGCGTCCGCCATCGCTGGCGGTGCAGCAAGGACGCTGCCCGCCGCGACGACGCCCTCGGGCGCTGCGGACGGCGTAACCCCTTGCGCAGCGGCTGCCGGCGCTCCCGTCACTGACGGAGCGGCGGTGTTCGCTGCGGCTTCCAGGGCCGGCCGAGGCTCCGGGAGGGCGGGCGCTCCTGCACCCCGTGAGGGTGCAGACAGGGAGGCCGCTGGCTCCGAACAGCCTGCTGCGAATGCTCCAGCAGCGAGGACGAGCAACGGGCGCAGCGACGGAGACAGCGGGTACAGCGTAGCCATGGGCCTCGAAAATTCTCCACGACTCTAGTGGCGACGCTGCGCCGTGGACAAGCATCGCGTACCCCGCGCAGGTGCCGGGGGTGAAACTCGCAGCAGGGCAGGGGATAGCGCGCCCCTCTCATTTGACGGCCGGCGCACTTGCGCCTTATTCTCCACAAGGATCCTCGCGCGGGCTTTTCTCGCGGAGATTCCGGTCTTTTCCCTGGTGGAGGTGCGCCGTCTCATGAACGCCGACCGTCGTTCTCTCCTTCGGATCGCGCTCCTCGTCGCCATCCCGGCCGTGATCTTTGCATCCTGTGCCGAAGGATCCTCGATCCCTCAGCCTCCCTCCTCCACGGGAGGGACGGTCACGCCCGACGGCGGCACGAACATCCCCCCGGGCCAGATCGGCGGGACCTGCAACGAGGACAGCGACTGCGCCGAGGGCACCTGCACCTCGATCGGCGGCACGAAGTACTGCTCCGTGCCCTGCCCGCCCGCGTGCCCCCAGGGCACCTACTGCGCCATCATCGAAGGCGACTCGATCTGCGTCCCCGACCTCGGCCAGCAGTGTGAGCAGTGCAAGGCCCTGGTCGACTGCAAGAGCCCCTCCGACGCCTGCCTCAGGTCGCCGCTCGGCGACAGGTTCTGCGCGACGGACTGCACCACCATGGGCGAGTGCCCCTCGGGCTTCTCCTGTGTCGAGGGCAGCCTGTATCTGAACGGCGGATGGCCTCCTCCGACGAGCGGCGCAGGTGGGGCTGGCGGGACTGGCGGCGCCGGCGGCGGCGTCGGCGGAGCCGGTGGCAGCGGAGAGGGCGGAGCGCCCCAGCCGCCCCCTCCCTCGGGCGTGCCCTACAAGTTCTGCGTACCGGACGAAGGCCTCTCCTGCGCGTGCAACGAGCAGCGCGCCGGCGTCTCGCACACCTGCTACGTCGAGAACTCGTTCGGCCGCTGCGGCGGCACCGAGAGCTGCAACGGCGAGGCCAGCACCTGGGAGGGCTGCGACGCCAAGGTCCCGGAGGCCGAGGTCTGCAACGCCCTCGACGACGACTGCGACGGCCAGGCCGACAACGCCGACATCCTCCAGCTCTGCGGCACCCCCCCGCCGAACGGCGCCTACCGCTGCCAGACGGGCGCCTGCGTGCTCGACTCCTGCGCCCCGGGCTACACCCAGTACCCCCCAGGACAGGCCGCCTCCGAAGGCTGCCCCTGCGCCCTGGAGGCGGAAGAGGGCAACAACAGCTGCGGCACCGCCAAGGTCGCCGGGACGGTCACCGACGCCGCGCTCAACTCCGTCGTCATCAACGGCACCCTCTCCAGCGACGCCGATGTCGACTTCTGGATCGTCGAGACCGTCGACACCCCCCAGGGCAACACGAACACGTACCACGTGAGCATCGACTTCACCGCGCCGATGCCGAACAACGAGTTCGTGGTCGACGTGATGCGTGGCAACGTCTGCTCCGAGACCCCCACCGGCCCCTCGGCCGGCATCACCTCGTACGACTGGTGCGTCGACGGCAGCTCGGGCAACCAGGGCGAGATCAACTGCGGCCCCACCGCCCCCGTCCACTGCAACAACCACTCGTCGCGGTACTACCTGCGCGTCTCTCGCAGACCTGGCGTCACGGGCACCTGCACCCCGTACGCGCTCACCGTCACCGCGCGTGGTGGCGATCAGTGCGACTTTACGCAGAAGTGCCCCTGACCTAGAGGGGAGGGCGCCTCCCCATGCAGATCGAGCCTACCGAGACCCAGCTCCTCGTCGCCCGCACCGCCCGTGATTACGCCGAACGCGTGATCCGGCCCGCCGCTGCCGATCTCGACCGCGAGAGCCGCTTCCCCACCGAGATCCTCCATGGCCTTGCAGAGCTCGGCCTCATGGGCGTCAACATCCCCAGCGCGCTCGGCGGCGCCGAGGCTGGCGTCGTCGCCTATGCCCTCGCCATGATGGAGGTCGCCCGCGCCTGCGCCTCCACCGCCGTCACCATGTCCGTGACCAACATGGTCGCCGAGGTCATCACCACCTTCGGCACCCCCGACCAGCGCGCCCGCTACGTCCCTCGCATCTGCGCTGGCGAATACGTCGCTGGCTCCTTTGCCCTCAGCGAGCCCGAGGCGGGCAGCGACCCGGGCGGCATGCGCACCACGGCCGAGAAGGTCCCCGGGGGCTGGGTGCTCCGCGGCGAGAAGCAGTGGATCACCAGCGGCGATCACGCCGGCGTCCTCATCGTCTGGGCCCGCACCGGCGGCCCTGGCACCCGCGGCATCTCCGCCTTCCTCGTCGAAGGCGGCACCCCGGGCCTCCGCCCTGGCCCCCACGAAGACAAGCTCGGCCTGCGCGCCTCCACCACCGTCCCCCTCACCTTCGACGACTGCCGCATCCCCGAGGACGCCCTCCTCGGCGAGCGCGAGGGCGGCTTCCGCATCGCCATGATGGCCCTCGACGGCGGCCGCATCGGCATCGCCTCCCAGGCCGTCGGCATCGCCACCGGCGCCCTCGAAGAGGCCACCGACTACGCCAAGCAGCGCCGCCAGTTCGGCCGCCCCATCGCCGACTTCCCCGCCCTCCAGGCCCAGCTCGCCGACGCCAAGGTCGAGCTCGATGCAGCCCGCCTCCTCACCCTGCGCGCCGCCTCCCTCAAGGAATCTGGCCGCCCCTTCAGCAGCGAAGCGGCGATGGCCAAGCTCTTCGCCAGCGAAGCCGCGAACCGCATCTGCCAGCGCTGCGTGCAGATCCACGGCGGCTACGGCTACGTGCGCGACTTCGCCGCCGAGCGCCACCTGCGCGACGTCCGTGTCACCACGATCTACGAAGGCACCAGCGAGATCCAGCGCACGGTCATCGGCCGCAGCGCCCTTCGCTGAAGTCATCGGCCGCAGCGCCCTTCGCTGAAGCGCTCTTTGCCGAGGTCATCGGCCGTGGTGCCCTTCGCAGCAGCGCCTCCCCCTCGCAGGGTCGAGGCGCCTCCCTGTAGCCAGCGACCGACCTCGCAGCCTCTCGAACCAGCCGAGGGGTGCGCGCTACAGGCGCGACAGCACCACGAACGCGAGCACGATCAGCCCGACGAAGACGAACACACCCATCACGATCTTGCCGAGCCGAGGCCTCAGCCACTTCCAGAGAAAGAGGCGGAGGACCTTCCACAGAAGGACCATGATCTCGCGGATGATCTTGCGCACCCCCCGAGGGTAGCAAAGCTCGGAGCACCTCACCAGGCGCCGGCCGGTGGAGCAGGGCTGACGGCATGACCGGCACGACGGCCCCGACCACGCCCCACGCTCCAGCAAGGCGCGCGAGGACGCGCCGGCCGTTCGCCGTCCTGGTGGTGCGATCCGTTCACGAGTCACGAGGCGCGCCGAGCGAGCGCGCCCGTCACCGCCTCAGCAGGCGCCGCGGCAGCCGTCGACGCTGTGGAACCAGAGGTGACCGGCGCTTTCGCAGGCCCCTGCGCCGTCGAGCTTCAGCGTGCAGCAGCGCTTGGCGCCTACGCCGCACATCGTCTCCACGGCACCCGTGCGGACGCAGCAGACCCCGCCATCGTGATCCTCCGGCACGTCCACCGCAGGCATCTGGGGAGACTGGGGCGGATCCGGCGGCTTCGGCACCTCGGGGATTTCCGGGGGCGGCGGCAGCTGCGGCATGTCGGGGATCGTGGGCGGCGGAGGCACCCCGAGCATGCCGAGGTAATTGCACCCCAGCGGCCCGCCCGCGACGAGCACGAGGAAGGCCAGGAACGACAGGGCAGAGAGATGTCTCGCCAGCTTCACGAGCCCGTGGGTCGCACGGTGGCGCTCCGGGGGCAAGATCGTGGCGAACGTCGACGGAATCCAGCGAGCTGGCCGTGCTCGAAACGGGGCCATCCAGCCATGCGCCGCCCACCCCGCCGCGACCGGCGCCCGACGAGGGGGACGCAGAACCAGTACTCGGTTCCCCAAGTTCGTCCTGGGTCCTTGGCCAAGCGATCTGCGAAGAAAGCAGGGGTAGCGACCATCGGGAGCGTGGGGGCCGATAGGCCCCTGATCTGGGGTACGCAGGACTAGCCAGCGTGTGTCGACTGGGGCCCGCGACCTCGCTTCCGGGACAGCACCTCTGGCGATTCTGCGATGGCCATCCCCACCAGCCGAGCCCCCTCCAGGAAGTGCTTTGCCCCCGAGCGCACCAGCTCCGCGCTCGGCTCCCCCACCTCCGGATAGCCCCGGCCAGCCGCATCCGGCTGCACCTTGCCCCAGTTCGCGAACAGCCGCCCCCAGTCGCTCTCCAGGACCGGCGCCATCTTCGCCCGCGCATAGCGCGGGTACCAGAACAGATCGTGGTAGGTCACCGACGCCACGTAGGCCCACGGCGCAAGCCACGTCTTCAGCGACCACTCCACCGGCTTCTTCAGCGGCCCCCAGTAGATCCGGTGCTGGTTCCGTGACGCGAACGTCATCTCCTTGAACGGCCCGTCGAAGTTCCAGCGCTCGCTCGCCGCGTCCACATCGCCCACGATCTCGATGTCGCGCACGTCCCCGCAGCCCAACCCCAGATCGTGCGCCAGCCGCACGAACTTCAGATCGGCCAGCGGATCGAAGCCCATCAGCTTCGCCGCCACCGCGTCGATGGCCACCTGATCCGCCGACGCCAGGATCACGTTCTTCACGTGCGGCACCATGCAGCGCGGCCCTGGCCCGTCTCCGGCGAAGGTCCCGTCCATCACCGCGAAGACCCCGCGGTGGATCTTCTTCTGGATCATCAGCAGATCGACCAGCGTCTCGTGGATCACCGGGTGCGTCCAGTGCCGGTGCTCGTTCAAGAGCCCGCCGAAGGCGTTCTTCATCGCCCCCGTCGTCGTCGTGAAGATGTGCGTCTTCACCGTGGGCAGGTGGATGATGTTCTCGCCGATGAACCGCTTCGGGATCGAGAACCCCTTCGGGTACACCTCGTTCAAGCACAGGAACTTCTTCGTCAGATCGCCGACCGCGTCCTGGATGTGCAGCCACTCCTCCCCCTCGTAGAGGTGGACGTTCCGCAGCCCGTGCGCCTCGACCACGTCGATCTGCTTGTTCTCGCGCTCCCCGAGGTGTGCGTCGATCACCACCGTCCGGTTGTGGCAAGCGTGAATCAGGTCGCTCGCGTAGCCATCCTGCTTCATCGCCCGGATCACCCCGTCGAGCTGCCAGGGCGTCGTCGACGCGCTCGGATAGAAGAAGTGCCAGGAGATGTTGACCTTGAGCGCGGTGTCCGCGTCCTTCGCCACGACGTCCTGGTAGCCGGCCAGGTTCATGAGGCGGTGGTAGTCCTCGAGGACCGTCGCGGGGGAGGTGCGGAGGATGGCGACCTTCGACTTCGGCTTCGGCATGCCCCCATCTAACCCGGAGCGTGGGGCGACGCACAGGGCGAGACCGTGGTGATCCCGGGGAGACCGCGTGCAGACGGGCTGCGTGCCGATGGCGCGCGCGCTGCGGGTGCAGACACGACGGAATGACGTGGACCGACGCGCCGAACGCCGGCGCTCCAGGCGGTGGCCGACCGAGCTTGGTGAACTCGACGCCGAGGTGACGCGCGTGCAGCGCCGCTCGTCCCCGAGAGGACCGGAGGTGGTGGGTCGAAGGTGTTGTGGAGGGGAGGGAGGGCGCCTGGCATCAAGCGCCCGAGAGGCGAGGGGAGACGCTCAGGGGCGAACGATCAGCACGGTGCCGTGGCAGGTGCCGACGTCGATGTTCGCGACGGGGACCGTCACGAAGCCGGTAGCGAACACGTACGACGTCCCCTGGACGAGGTTGACGCGCTTGGTGATGGACACGGTGCCGATGCCCGTCACCAGCTCGCTCGCGCTGGAGTTGGTGGTGATGTAGGTGAAGGCGCCCCCGTTCTGCGAGGACATCACGTCGAGGTAGAGGACCTCGCTGGCGGTGGTCGGCGACGCGAGCCCGTTCATGGTGATGATCGCGACCTCGTTGGCGCTCGTCGGCGTGTAGGTCGCCGTCCGGCACACGGTCGGGACGCTGTACTGCTGGTTGACCATCGTGGTGCCCGACCAGTCACCATCGAAATCACGGATGGCGAGGACGCCACCGCTCCCGGCAGGGCCGGTGGGGCCGGTGGGGCCGGCAGGACCCGCGGCGCCCGCAGCGCCCGCAGGACCCGTGGGGCCAGCGGCACCCGCCGCGCCCGCGGGACCCGCAGGACCGGTCGGACCCGCAGCGCCCGCCGCGCCAGCAGGACCCGTGGGACCCGCGGGACCCATGGCTCCGGCAGGGCCGGCAGGGCCAGCAGGGCCAGCAGCGCCGGGGGGACCTGCAGGGCCCATGGGACCAGTGGGACCCGTGGCACCGCCACCATTCCCATTGCCATCAGCGCCG
This sequence comes from Chondromyces crocatus, assembly GCF_001189295.1. Classification (NCBI taxonomy): domain Bacteria; kingdom Pseudomonadati; phylum Myxococcota; order Polyangiales; family Polyangiaceae; genus Chondromyces; species Chondromyces crocatus. The sequence goes on along the minus strand of NZ_CP012159.1, from coordinate 8,256,364 downwards.
GTGGGACCCGTGGGACCCTCGGGGCCTTCAGGGCCCTCGGGACCCGCAGGACCTTCAGCGCCCTCGGGGCCCTCGGGACCTTCGGGGCCGGTCGGACCGGTTGCTCCCTCCGCTCCGTTCACCCCGTCGGCACCGGGGGCTCCCGGCTCGCCTTCGGGGCCTGCGCAGCCCAGAAGCGAAGAGGCCATCATCAAGGGGAGACAGAGGAGAACTCGGTGCATTCGCGCGTCCTTTCGCATGCGTAAAGCCAACGTCGCCAGCGCCGCGCGCCATGCGGGAGGCCAGCTTCGACGCTGCTATCACGGCAGACGTTCGGGCGGGAGAGGAATTGATGCCGTTCAGGGCATCTGTTTTCACGGATTCAGCTGATGTGATTCGTCGCACCCTTGGCCCCTCGACTCCTGCGTTTTCGATCCGAAGCCCACGCTCGGCCCTGGATCCGGACCCATCCCTCGGACTTCGACAGGAGGGCGGAGGCTCAGGACACGCGAGCCACTCATTGGGCATGACGAATGAACATCGTTGTCGGACGAGCGTGGACCGTGGATGGCCAGAGAACGCAGGTGACGTGCGTGTCAGAGCAACGGCAAGGCCTTCTCGGCGCGCCCGGATTCAAGGAGGCCTCGAATGCGGGATCAATGGAACGCGGCGCCGCTGTCGCTCGAATGGAAATCGCTGAATGGGGAACTGGGAGTGAGCGAATCGAAATCGACCGAGTTCGCTCGCGTGCGATGGCAGCTCCGCGCGTCGAGCGAATCGACGCGCGCCGGTCAGTCGATGGTCACGCTGACCTTGGCGTCGTAGCTCCCCGGGGAGGGGAACGTCACCCCGCGCAGCGCGTCGACCACACAGCTCGCTGCGGCCTCGGCGCGATCGTCCGAGCCCGAAACCCCTGCGCTCACCACCTTGCCGTCGGGGTCCACGTACAGCGTGGCTTTCATCACCCCGGTACCGGCGTCTTTCCGGCAGGACGTGAGCCGAGGCAGCGCATCCTGGAACGGCGCGCCCAGCGCGTCGGCCGACCACGAGACCGGCGGCCGCTCGTCGGCGCTCGGGTCGAAGTGGTACGAGTTCTCGGCGAGCCCCTCACCGCCCACCGGCTTCGGCCAGCTCACCCCGCGCAGCGTCTCCACCATGCAAGTCTCGGCCTGTCGATCCCCGAGCGTCGAGTCTTTCACGTAGACCCACCGCGCCCCGCCCGACTCCGTCACCCGCGCCGCCAGCCGCACCTCGCCGCCCAGGTACGGCACCCGCCGCATCCCCTGCTCGAAGCAGCGCATCAGCTTCCCGGCCGCCTTCTCGAAGACCGCCTGCGTGTCGGCCTCGTCGAGCGCCCCGATCTCGGCCGAGATGCCCATGCCCGAGCCACCGCGCCGCGCCGTCGACGAGGACCCCTCCGCCTCCGGCACCTCCGCCGGCGGCTGCGTCCCCCCGCAACCCGCGAACGCGGCGACCACGAGCATCCACCCCAGAGACCCCTGCACCTTGGTGATCACAGCATCCCTCCAGCGACGATCTTGCGCTGCTCGTCGTCCGAACCCTCATCGATCTCGATCAGCCGAGCATCCCGCGCGTGCCGATCCGGCCCTGCACCGGCGGCCCAGCCAGCCGCCCCGAGCACCTGGAGCGCCCGCTGCGCCGCGCGGCTCGCCATGCCCGCTGCGTACAGCTTCGCCGCGGCCGCCTCCGGGAGGCACGGCTTCCCTCCGTCCCTCAGCGCCGCCGCCCTGAGCAAGAGCATCCGGGCCGCGTTGAGCTCGGTGACCATGTCGGCAACGAGGAACTGCACCCCTTGCTGCTCCGAGAGCGGCGCCCCTGGAGCCCCGGCGCTTGCTCCACCCACCGCTTGCCGGGGCGCCTTCGCGAAGCTCACCGCCTCGTCACACGCGGCCCGCGCGATCCCCAGGGCCTGTGCCGCCACCCCGATGCACGACAGCGCCCGCGCCGACGCGATCACCCGGTCCCCCTCACCGACCTCCCCCAGCACCCGCCCCGGAGGCACCCGCGCTCCCTCCAGCCGGAGCACCCCCACCGGCACCCCGCGCAGCCCCAGCCGCGCCTCGCCGGCCTCCACCGAGAGCCCCTCGTCGCGCTTCACCACGAGCGCCGTGGTGCGCGACGGATCGCCCCCCTCGGCCGCGACCACGATCGCTTGCGCGGCCACTGGCCCGAGCAGCACCACCGACGTCGCCCCCTGGAGCTGGTAACCACCGTCTCCCAGCGGCGTCGCCGTCACCCCTGCGCCCGGCACCTCGGGCACGAAGCCCAGCGCCGACGCCCCGAGCGCGCGACCCGCGGCCGCCTCGGCGAGCACCTCTCGCCGGAGCGCCGGCTCCCCGAACCGCAGCACCATCTCGGAGAACAGCGCCCCGTGGGCGCGCACGAGCGTGCCTGCGGTCGCGCAGACACGGCTCAGCTCTTCCACGAGCACCGCGAACCCCACCGTGTCCAGCTCGGCTCCGCCCTCGCTGCGCTGCGCCGTCGGTGCGAGCCACCCTTGCTCGGCGAGGGCCGGCACGATCTCCTCGGGGAAGCGCGCCGAACGATCCACTTCCTGAGCGATCGGGGCGAGCGCGCGCTCGGCGAAGCTGCGCGCTGCATCCCGCACGCGCTGCTGGTCCGCAGTGAAGGCGAAGTCCATGGCGGGGAGCTGTATACGGCCCCCTGCGGCCCGGGAAAAGGGGATCGGCTCGGCCGACGGTCTCCTCGGGTCGTGAACCGTCTCCTTGGAGCGCCGAGGGTACGAAAGGAGCGCCGATCGAGCGCACCATGCTCTGTGAGGCGCCCTTCGTCCCTCGCCCGAGCACATCCTCGCCCCAGCACGCACGCCCGAACATCGTGGCTTCTCGCAGATGCAGCGCTGCGTTACCCGCAGGCGCAGCGCTATCCGCAGGCGCAGCGCTACCTCGCAGACGCAGCGCCACCTGCAGGCGCAGCGCCAGGTTACTCGCAGGCGCAGACCCCACCGTGATGGGAACAGCACCCCCGCTTCACCTGCTTGCAGGTCGGCGAGATCGTCCCATCGCAGCAGCACACGACGCCCGCGCTGGCAGGACCGGGAGACGTCGGCCTCCCTCCTCGTCCGCCCGGCGCTTCCGCTGGCTCCTCCTCACCAGGCGGCTCGCGGTGCGCACGAGCGCGCATCGCGTCGCGTCCTCGTTGCAGCGCCTGGAGTCCCGCCTCGAGGTGCCGACTCTGCGGATGCTCCCGGACGAACCGCTCGATCTGGCCACACGCGATCCCATCGGCGCCCCCGACGCATGCCGGCAGATCGAGGGCCTGCCATGCTGCCTCTTCACGGGCTGCTTCCTCGGCCGCCTCGCGGTCCTGCTCGGTGACCCCGAGGCCCTGCTGCTCCTGACGCCGTCGCGCTTCCGTGGCCTGATCCCGTAGCGCTTGCGCGACATCCTGTTCCCGGGCGATCTGCAGCCGTCGCTCCTGGGCGTGCCGCTCCGTGTCCGCGGCCCGCGCGAGCATCAGCCGCGCGAGCACGACGTCTTCCGCGAGCGCCTGGCACCGAGCCTCCTCGCCCCCCTGCGCCGCGCACGCAGCGGCCCGCGACTCGGCGATCACCAGGAGCTGCTCGCACGTCACCGCATCGCCGCACCCCTGGACGAGGCGCTGACGGAAGCCGTCGCCGTGGTGCGGCGTGGAGGACGCGCACCCCGCAGCGAAGCACACGCTGGCCAGGATCCACGCCCGCACAGGGAAGCCGAACGCCATCCCCGCCCATCCTACGCGGCCCGGCCAGCCCGTCCACTGCACACCGGGCACACCGGCCCGCCTGACGCGGCGTCGCAGCGCGGCTTCCACGTCCCTGGCACCGCGGCCACCCCGCTCCCCGTTCTGCGGTAGTCTCCGCGCATGTCCCCTGGCGGGTCCACGCACTCCGTGGTGCAGGTCATGACCAACGAGACCTGCAACCACAACTGCGCCTTCTGCCACGCCCGCCGCCCCGCCGAGCGCCCCGACGTCGCCGCTGCCGGCGCCGTCCTCGCCCGCATCGACGCGGCGGCTCGCGGAGGCGCCCGCACCCTCGTGCTCACCGGCGGCGAGCCCGCCCTCCGCCGCGACCTGCCCGCCCTCGTCACCCGCGCCCGCAGAGCCCTCGACGCGAGCGCACGCCCTGGCGACTTCCTCCCCGACGACCCCCGCGCCCAGCCTGCGCAGGTCCTCCTCGAGACCAACGGAGCCCTCATCACCCCTGCGCGCGCCGACGCCCTCCGTCGCGCGGGCCTCGACGTCGCCCGCGTTCACCTCCCGCGCTGGGGCGACGCCCTCGACACCATCACCCGCGACGACGGCGGCTTCGCCCGCACCCTCGCGGGCCTCCACGCCCTCGCCGCCGCGGGCGTCGCCCTCGAAGTCTCCATCCCCCTCGTCCTCCGCACCCTCGCCACCGCCCCCGAGATCCCCACGGCCCTCCATGCCGCCGGCCTCCCCGTTCGCGCCCTCGTCCTCACCGTTCCCGTCACGGCCCCCGACCCCGCCGATCTCGCCACGCTCCCGGACGTCGCGCGCGCTGCCGAGGCCGTCGACGCTGCCGCCCGCCGCGCTGGCATCCCCGCCCGCTTCGACGTCGGCGCCCTCATCCCCCCCTGCCTCTTCCAGCACCCCAACCGCGCCGCGCACCTCTACACCTTCACCCCGGGCGGCGCCGCGCGCCCCGACTTCGACCACCCCGACGCCTGCACCACCTGCCAGGCCCGCTCCATCTGCCCTGGCGTCCCCCGCGAAGCCCTCCGCCGCGACCCCCAGCTCGCCCTGCGCCCCATCCGCGACGAGCGCACCCGCCGCCGCCTCACCGTCGTCTCCAGCATCGACGACCAGATCCGCCGCGAACTCTGCACCCGCGACGTCCGCCGCCTCGCCGACGGCACCACCGTCCGCGAGCACATCGTCCGCATCAACTTTCACTGCAACCAGGTCTGCCGCTTCTGCTTCGTCTCCACCCACCTCCCCATGGCCCCCGAGCCCCTCATCGAGGACGCCATCACCGAGATCGCCCGCGCCGGCGGCGTCCTCACCCTCTCCGGCGGCGAGCCCACCTTGAACCCCCGCGTCGTCGACTACGTCACCCTCGGCAAGCAGCTCGGCGCCCGCGAGATCGAGCTCCAGACCAACGCCACCCGCCTCGCCGATCCCGCGCTCACCCGGGCCCTCGCCGACGCTGGCCTCGACGTCGCCTTCGTCTCCCTCCACGCCGCCCAGGCCGCCGTCTCCGACCGCATCACCGGCGCTCCAGGCACCTTCGACAAGACCGTCCGCGGCCTCGACGAGCTGGCCAAGACCTCCGTCCTCGTGCGCATCAACTTCGTCTTCTGCGAGCAGAACCAGGAAGAGTTCCCCGCCCTCGTCGCCCTGACCGCCGACCGCTGGCCCCGCGCCGAGATCACCGTCTCCTTCGTCGCCGCCTCGACCGACCTCGTCCCGCTCACCCCCGACATCCTCCCCCGCTACGGCGACGTGCTCCCCTACCTCGCCGAAGGCGTCCACCTCGCCCGGGAGCGCGGCGTCACCCTCACCGGCTTCGAGTCCATGTGCGGCATCCCCTTGTGCCTCGTCCCTGCGGATCTGGCCCGCTACTTCGCCCTCGCCCAGGCCTCCACCGAGGTCGCCCCGGGTGAGTTCCTGAAGCCCGACGACACCTGCGGCACCTGCGCACTCACCGCCCAGTGCTTCGGCATCCGCCGCGGCTACGCGAAGCTGTACGGCACCACCGAGCTACGCCCGATCCGCGCGCTCGCCGCGGAGGGAGGCCCCGCCGCGGACGCCTGACGTCGAACCTCGTGTTGATTTGTGAGCTGTCTGGCTGCCATGCTGCTGGTCGGCCGGACATGCATCGGTGTGAACGGGAATGGGCGAGTCGGGCGTGTCATCGGTTCCGATGGGGCGACGTCAAAGGGGGTCGTCGCCGAGCGCGCGCCTCCTGCCACCGCAAATGGCAGAATCTGGGCCAATGGCACCGTTTCGAGCGAAGCTCGCCACGTGGCGGATTACCCCATCGTCGACGGAAACCAGTTCATCCTCCGCCTTCAGGAGCGGACTGACGCCGGAAACTACGGCCCCTCCGAGGAGTGGTTCGAGCAGGCGCTCGGCATCAAGGTCCAGACGACTTATCTCAGCTCACTCGGGAAGCAGTACACGGCGCGCGTCGGTCAGGCGCTCGTTCAACGTCCCGACGGTTTGCTTCTGCTTTCGCCCGAGTCCTTCGAACTGACGACGCGTGATGGCTCTTCCTACGTCGACAAGCTGGCCTCGGTCGTGGAGTGGGCGCCACGGCTCCAGGTCGTCGTCGCGTGTGTCGGTAGCAAGGAAAACTGGCGCGTCGAGTATGTAATCGGTCCAGCTGACTCCGAGGTCTTCGCGCGCTGCTGTGCGACGTTCCCGCACGCCAGCCATCGACCCGTCGACGTGCCGCCGCTCCCTCGCGCACGCGTCGAACAGCCGAAATCGGTTCCACCACCCTCGGGCCTCGACATCGACGCCCTCGCGCGTGAACTCCTCATCGAGCCGGCGGACTGGCTGCACGACGTCATGGCGTCCGTACTGCGCCGAGATCGTGAAGGGAATCCACGACCCCGATCCATCGTGTTCTATGGTCCACCAGGTACAGGCAAGACATTTCTGGCTCGTCGGTTGGCGCGATATCTGGCGATGCGTGCAGAGATGAGCGGTTTCGTACAGCTTCACCCGAGCTACGGATACGAGGACTTCTTCGAGGGTTATCGACCCGCGGTGGCAACCGAAGGGCTCGCACTCGAGAAAAGGGCGGGGCCGCTCCGCCGTATCGCCGATCACGCACGGATGGCTCCTGGGGAGCTTGCCGTGCTGGTCATGGACGAGGCCAACCGTGGGAACCTGCCTCGCGTCTTCGGCGAGCTTTACTTCCTGCTCGAGTACCGTGATGAGGCGATCAGCTTGATGTACTCGGCAGATGAGAAGTTTTCCTTGCCGCCGAACCTCTTGTTCATTGCCACGATGAATACCGCGGACCGTTCCGTGATCGCCCTCGACCAGGCTCTGAGGCGGCGGTTCGAGTTCGTGGGAATGTTCCCTGATCGACCCCCCGTGGCTGGCATGCTTCGCCGGTATCTCGCTGCGCACTACCCTGACGGGAGGTTGACGTGGGTCGCCGACGTCGTCGACCGTGCCAATGAGCGTCTCGACCGCAATGTGCAGATCGGGCCGAGCTACTTCATGCGAGCCGATCTCGACGAGGCCGCTGTCAGGCGGATCTGGCGTACATCGGTGCTGCCGAGCATCGAGGACCAATTCCTGGGACGCGAGCGCGAGCTGGAGGAGCTCGACATGGAGCGTCTGCGTGGCAGGGCTCCCAGTGGCAACCGCACATAGAACTCTGCGCCTCCGTGAACACGGACGGCTCCAAGGCGTGTCTCTGACGCATCAGGATCTGGTGACGCTCACAGAGCCACGTGCGCGCCTGGTGACGATCGCGCGAACCGATGGGACGTACGACATCGAGGCTGCGCAGGTCGTGGGTACGGTCGTTGCGCACGGGCTGCGTGTCGTCATCGAGCCAAAGATTCCGATCCGGCGCCTCCTGTTCCTACTCGGCCATGCAATGAGTTCGCCAGCCTTCACGGCTCCGACGGAGCTCGACGTCGCACCCGATACGTTGAGTGCGATGGCGCTCGTCTATACGGATGCGCTCGAGCGCGCCCTCCGTGATGGTGCGCTGAACATGTACGAACGTCGGCGTGACCATCTCCGCGCGCCCCGGGGTCGTATCGATTACGCCGATCTCGTGACGCGGCGATTTGGCGTTTTTCCTCCTTTGGTGTGCGAATTCGACGAGTTCACACCAGACAACGAAGCGAACCGACGCCTGCTCGCGGCTGCAGTTGTGTTGGTTCGGGCTGGTGCTGCCGCTGGTCCAGCCGGATGGCGGCTCGCAGCACTCTGCCAGCACCTCGCGGACGTCACGGAACTCCGCGACACGAGGTGGGATACTCGTCTCCCTCGACTCGATCCTCGCTTCGATCGTTACAAGCCGGCTCTCAGTTTGGCCGAGATCATCCTACGCAACTCCTCGATCGAGCTGCGAGACGGCTTGACCGACAGCGTCGGAATGCTGGTCGACATGAACGTCCTGTTCGAGGACTTCGTCACCGAAGGACTGCGCGAGGCGATGGGTCAGCCACGAGAGCGGTGGGTCCGCCAGCCTCGAGATGTCTGGCTCGACGAGGGGGCGCGCCTTCGACTGCTTCCAGACGTCGTCTGGGAGCCGGCTCATGGAAATCGGGTGGTGTTCGACGTGAAGTACAAGAGGGTGCCCACGGCGCGACACGACGACGTCTATCAGGCTGCTGCGTATTGTCAGGCGCTCGGGCTTCGGCGGGGGGCTCTCGTGTATGCGTCCGTGCACGAGGAGACGTTCATCGTCAGGAACGGTGGACCGGAGATCCACGTCTTCGCGCTCGATCCAGACGGCGAGCCGAATCAGGTGCGTGATCGACTGCGCGACCTCGGAGATCGGCTTTCGGCGCTTACGACCTGAGATGCGAAGAACTCTGCCAGGATCTCCTGAAGCGCATCCGATTGGCGTGTTTCGCACTCCCATACGACGAGGACGGCGTAGGCGCGCTGCCTGAGTTCATCGACGACTCGGGCATCCCGGGCGACGTTCGTCTCGAACTTGGCCAACCAGAACTCGCGGTTTCTCGTGGGCGTCGTCGTGCGCTTACAGCCTTCGTGCCGGTGCCAGAAGCAGCCGTGCACGAAGATCGCCCATCTGCGACTGCGGTTGGCGATGTCGGGCGACCCGGGAAGGTCGCGGTTCTGGACCCGGAAGCGAATGCCCAGACCATTCAATGCTGCCCGTACCGCGAGCTCTGCCGCCGTCCCATGCTGGCGGATGGCCCCGAGGCGTGCAGACGTCTTTGCGTCGACCTTCAGTCTCGGCTTTGGCACCTTCGACTCATACCGCTGCCTGTTCGAGCGACGTGTGACCACTCTTCATTCGTTCGTAGTGGTGTTCAATGCGCTCGAGAAACCCATCGGGGAATTTCAATGCGCTCCTTGCCGTGCGACTGAAAAATCCCCCCGTCGCCTTCTCTGAAAGCAGCTTTGGCGGATGCTGGAGGAAGGTGTGCATCGGCTCCCGTTCGCGTCTCTCGGGCCAAGCCGAAATCTCGGCGCAATGTCGGCCTTCACCGACGTTGAAAGCCGCCCGTGGCCATGCACCGGTACGCATCAGCGGTTTGCTCGCAACGTCTCGTCCTCTGCTCTCCGGAGCGCGGAGGCGGCGGCCCAACCACTCCGCCGCGTCGACCGTGACGGCGTTGCCGACGAGCTTCCATCGGTGGCCGCGTTTCATGACGTTCTCCGATGCCTCGGTCCAACCGGCTTCGAATCCCTGCATCCGCTCCGCGTCTCGAATGTGCGGCGTGACGATGTCGCGGTCGCGGTTCGGCAAGATGATCGCAGGGGGGGACGGGATGCCGAGGGTGGAGCCTCCCTTCAAGGTCGGTACCGCATCGTTGGCCCACCCGAGCCCGCGGATTCCTTCCGTCCAATAGAAGCCGTTCGCACGGCGCCAGGAGACGACCTCCGTCGGAGGTTCGCCGACGTCGTCGACGAAGAGCACATCCCGCGGATCTCCGTCGCGCGTCGCCACGAGGTACACGCGCTCACGTCGCTGGGGTACTCCGAACGCTCGGGAATCCACGACGCGATAGGCCCACTTGTAACCCAACGCCTCGATCGCGGTGACGATGACCTCCATCGCACGGCCCTTCGACAGCTGGAGCATGAACGGGACGTTCTCGAGCACGACCCAGGGCACGTCGTGACGCTTCAGGAGGCGGAACACCTCGCCGACGAGGCCAGACCTCGCTCCCTCGATGCCTGCAGTCTTGCCGGCTTGTGAGAGATCCTGGCAGGGGAAGCCTCCGACGACCAGATCGACGTCGCGCGGTAGCTTGCGCAATGTCGTGACGTCGTCGTGCAGTTTCACGTCACGAAACTTCTCTCGGAGTACGGCCTGAGCCCCGACCTCGATCTCACACAGGAGTTCGGTCGTGTGCCCTGAGCGTGCAAGGCCGCGTTCCAGCCCGCCCACCCCTGCGAAAAGACCAACGGTCTTCATCGGACCGCGCGTCCAAGGCGTCACACTGCCGTCGCCGTCGGCGTAGGGCAGCGACACCTGTCGCGTTGGCTTCGCACGCATGCGCATGCGGTATCGCCTGTTCAGTGATGGGTCAAGGCGTTGCTGGTTGGACGTGCTCGTCGTGCATCGTGCGTCCGAGTTGGTCCGCAAGTCCTCCCCGGGCGGACCCATCCCCACAAACGCACGAGGGGCGCAAAAGACGCTGTTACAGCTCGGGAGCCCCTAGGCCTGGGCCTGCCTCGGAAAGTCCCCGGAGTACGTCGCGTAACGGAGGCCCATACATCTGCATGTTCGGAAGAGCCTCTCCGCCTGCGATTCGTGAGTGAGATGAGGTGCGCCCCACAGCGTGCGCGAACGACGCACCGCACACCTCGCCTTCTGCTCCCTCAGCCTGAGCCACCAACCACGATCCAGACGAACCCCCAGTCCCCCGTGTCGAGTGCCGGCCACGTCTCGCAGACGTGCGCGAGCGCGGATTCCCCGCGTGCCGCGCTCTCCGCCAGCACGCTCGAAGGCAGCGCCAGCACCCCGCCCCAGGCCAGCACCAGCACCGCGCCAGGGTCGAGCGGCGTCTCGGGCGCGCGCTCGGGATCCGCATCGAGCCACGTGATCTCGCTGCCGCCGACGCGCCCGAGCCGCATGTCCGGCCCGCACGACGCGCGCACCCCACCCCCCTGGAAGCGCACCACCGCGAGCGCCGCTGCCTCCTGCAGCGCCATGGCGGCCAGCGCCCGCCGCCTCGGCGCGCCCGGTGAGCCCAGATCCATCGGCCCCCCTGCGCACGGCGCGTCGGCGTCATCGAGCACGGTGAACAGCGACGGCGGCCTCGCCCCTCGCCCCCGCGACCGGAACGCGTCCCGCAAGCGCTCCAGCACCGGCGTGTCCTCCTCGTCCGTGGCCACGCCCAGCAGCGTCGTCGACCGCGCGTCCCCGACGAGCAGCGCATCGAAGCGCGCGATGGGCGGCGCCACCAGCGTCTCGTCGAGGTGCGTCCGGCGCCGCATCCGGCCTCGATGGGCCCGCACCGACACGTGCGGCGTGACGCGCACCGGCCCTGCCCGCCGCGCCTCCACCGCCACGGGATGCAGCTCGTTCACCCGCCTCGACGGGAACGACGCCTCGATCCAGCCCTCGACCCGGTAGAGCTCCCCCTCCTCGCACGCCGCGCTGCCTGGACCCCGCAGGAACATCCCATCGAAGCGCGGATCCTCGAAGTGGGCTCCTTCAGCGTGGCGCGCATCGACCGTGACCCAGCCCGGCAGGGGGAGCCTTCGCGCCACGTGCGAGGGCGTCGGCTTCGCCCAGCGCGGCAAGAGCCCTTCCCGCACGTACCGATCGCGCAGCCCTCCCGCGCACCCAGCTCCGTACGCCCGCGCCCCTCGCGCCACGGCCACGAGTGGACGCGGCACCGCCGCCGCCTCGATGCAGACCAGCCCCGAAGGCCGCCCCACGGGCGCGGACAGCGACGCCAGCGCCTCGGCGATCCGCTGCGGCTCACCCAGCACCACGGCCGCCTCGAAGGCGCCCAGCTCGGCCTCCAGGCATCCCCCCGACACGAGCAAGAGCCGCGCCCCTTCCGGGATCGCGACCTCGAACGGCGGCGGCTTCTCCTCGTACCCTTGCTCGAACGACGAGCACGAGATGTTCCCGGGGACCCCCTGCGCCATCTCCTCCCCGTGCGTCCGCGCCGCCTCCCGGCGCGCACTGTGCTCCCACCCGACGATCGCCGCCCGCCCTTCGTGCACCAGCACCACCCGGTGCAGCCCCACGATGGACCCCCGCGCGCTCCCTTCCGCGAGCACCAGCGTGCAGCCCCCGGTGAACAGCCCCTTGTCCCGCGGATCGGACGCGCGCGTCATCCGCCGCTCCAGCTCCACGAGCAACGCCGTGCGCTCGCGTGGCAGCTCGGACAGCGCGTCCGCGTCCATCGCCGCCACGTTCCGCTTCACCTCGTCCCACACGTCGAAGATCGACCCATCCCCCTCCGTCTCTCCGAGCCGCGTCCAGAGCCCCCGCAGCTCGGCTTGCGTGAGCTCCGCCCGCTTCCCGACGCTCCGGACCATGGACACCGCCGCATGCCCTCCCAGCGTCGCGCTCAGCACCTCGAACCCCGCGTGCGCGTCCCGATCGGTTGCCCCGAGCGACGCGAACGCCGACAGCCGCCACGCCCCGAAGGCGCGCTCGGCCCTGTCCCGCCGCGCGACCGAGAACACCTCCAGCCGCGGCACCTGGTCGGGCTCGAGGCGAAGCCACCCCTCGACCTCGTACCTCGCCCCTGCCTCCAGAACGACCTCTTCCGGCAAGCCGATCAACGCGATCCCCTCGACGGTCGGCACCCCCTCCTGGTGCGTGCAAGGGCCATCGAGGCGCACCGTCTCGGCCTTCCCGTGCGACAGCACCACGCGCGGAGACGTCGTCTCCGGCGCCCCCAGCGCATCGGCCACCCGTCCACTGCGATCGAGCTGCGCCAGGCACCCTCGAACCGACCGCCGCCACGCCGGCACATCGCCCTTCGCGCCCGGGTCCGGCCACAGGAACAGCCGCTCCGTCGAGAGCACCTCGACCGCCTGGAGCAGCGCACCCACCGTCGGGATGGACGCCTCCACGCCGTCCTGGAACAGCACCCCGAGCCCCTCCTCGACGGCGCGGAGCACCCGCTCGACCCGCAGCCCGAGCGCCTCGAAAGGCTGCGTCGGGTCCAGCCGGTCGGGTGTCACGCCCGCGAGGTCTGCGACGAGGTCGAGACAGCGGTGTCGGTTCTCGTCACGGTGCAGTTCCTGGAAGGAGAGGGGGGAGTCCAAGCGAGCTATTGGGACAGGTCGGCGCTGCCGCGTCCAGGCACGGTCGACACCCACCGGGCGGCAAAGATGGCCCGGTGGAAGCGTGACACCTGTGCGAGGAGGTGCGCGCGCGGGGCGGTACGGAGCCACCAGGGGCTCGGGGTGCGAGGCGATTGCGAAGCTGGCACGGTCGCGGATTCGGTCGTGCTGCGTCGAAACCCGTGCGGAAAGTAGGCATGCGAGATCGTGCGCATCCCCTGTGTCATGGCGTCGAGGCGTCCGTGGGGCCCGTAGGTGAGCTGTACGGGATGCATTCCTGCTACCACGATCTGCTCGACCCGGCCTTACAGATCCGTCGTCGTGACGAAGCTCCGACCTGCCGGTGTCGTGCGTGTCGTCGTCCGTGTGCCTCGTGCATATACGTCGACGAACGACTTTCCGTTGATGTTCGTCATGTCCTGAAGGGCAATGACGCTCGATGGATCGGCAGGGTTCGACAGCGTGGCACTGTGCGAGCGCGTCACCGTGAGCGTCCGACCCCCTGGCGTGGTGACGCTCTCTTGCTTCCGGTAAGGCGCGAGCATCCCGAACACCGGATCCGCCGCCAGCGACCAGCGCATCATCCGCCCATCCGGCAGCTCCATCGCCGTCTGCCCAGCTCTCGACGATGCGACCGAGCAGATCGCGGCTGTAGGCGACCGCCACGTCGGGCGTCTGGACAGGCGGTGCGTGGTCACACGGGGCTAGGGCTCACCAATGTCGCTACCAAGTTCGGCGAGAATTGGTCCTGGCTCCGGTTCGTAGTCAGCATCATCTGGAACAAGAGCCGGGTGTTCCCGAAATATTGGATCGGCAAGCCTATCGTAGATCTCGGCCATCGTATGACCAACACCTCGTCTGAAAGCACGCACTTCGCTTTCAGAACCTTGACTCATGAGAACCTGTATACCTTCGTTCAGGGAAACGATGGCCTTGTTGAGGTTTTCAACGACGCGCTTCGCAGTATGGTGATCCACTAGCCTTCTCTCATGAGTCACGTGGGCAGCTATTGTCTTCGAGGCATTTGTTCATGCATTTTCTAGACTTCCACTCAAAATTGAAAGTGGGAAGCGTTGTGTCGCTACACAAGGGCTGGAAGCCCGGGGCCCAGGCCCTCGATCTTGTACGGCACGAACCATTCGCCCGAAGGATCTTGCCCAGGTCGTCCAATATGAACAAGGCATTGCCCACCGGCTGAGCGCTATCGTCGAGTATCTCTAACGTTCTCGTCGCGATGATATCGAAGGAGGTGTTCATTGGTCGGCGCGTTCGTTACACTACGTCGCTCATTCGGGGCTATCCGAGTCCGGCTTCCGACCCTCTCGTTCGATCTTATGGAGGATGAGGCGCTCGAGCCTCGTTCCTGACTCCACGACAGCGGCAGCTCTCGCGAGCCATGCTCGTGCAGCACGGGCATGGCCATGCTGTACGAGTGCATCTGCAAGCGCAGCGAGATTGGCCGCTGAGGGCTGGCTTTGCGCGATGCTACGGAGCAGCCGCAACTCGAGAGCATCGTCACGCAATACCCTTGCAGCGGCCAGTTCACTTTCGAGACATAGGAGGACATCTGCAATGAGTCCCTGGGCGGATGCCCGCCGACGCAGTACGCGTAGTGCCCTTCGTACGCCCACAGGATCTTCATGTACAGCCGCCGCGACCTTTCGAATCTCTCGCACAAGCGATGCATCTGTGGGGAGCGATGATCTGTTCCTTTTCGGGCGTTTGCTGGCGATGGTCTCTCGGCAAAGCTCCAGGTTGTCGAACCTTTCTCCGTCTGGATACGAAACCCTTCCTCGGGTGACCTCCGCGTCCATCCTATTTGCAATATCCTGAATGCAGTGGTGCAGTGACTGAATGCCATCCTCTCCTGCGCTCATTCCTTCGATAGGACTTGGTTGGAGGCCGGTGATCCGGTAACGGCACTCCCACGGCATGCCAGCGTATTGTCGTGTCGGAGGGTAGATTTCAGCGACGAGTGCGGTGTTCTTCCCCTCCTCGTTGCGGATCTGTAGATTACGCACTGCGAGTGGACGGTCCTTTGACGTGCGTTTCATGTTTCGCCTGCCTGCCATGAATCGATCACTTTGGTCGCCCTGGCCCGCCAGCTCTCCTGGCTGTCGACTACCCCCACGTGACAAGACCCTCCATCGGTCTGCCAACGATACAGGCTGCATACCGCTCGTTTGCGCTGGAGTAGCAAACCGCCCTTCCTCTACTCGTTTTCAGTCCTCTGCATGTCGCGATGTCGACACTTCGGATCGACTCACAATACTGGCGCGTTTCCTCGTCGCCGTCCTCGGAGGCTGCATCGCTTTTCAGCGTCAAAGCCATCAGGATGCATAGACTTGGTATCGCCACCGGCAGAAGGAGTACGCCGCCAGTCACCGAGACCCCTTGTCCAAACCACTCCCACACCACGGCTGACCGCCCGGTCGGATCTGTCCGATTCACCGGGTCACCCAGCGCATAGGCGTAGAGATTGGTATCGCCACCGTCGAAAAGAAGCGGATCCTTGGCCGTCCACCGGGCCGCCTCGGCGTCGTAGTCGCGCGCGCCGAACCTCACGAGCTGCGTGTCTGAATCGTACAATCCTCCCGCGAAGCCGAACGGCTGAAAGCCTGGACTGGTGTCGAGCAAGAGGTGGCCGAAGGCGTCGTAATCAAGACGTTGTGCAATGGCGGCCGTCATGACGTCGACTACAAGACGCACGCTACCGACCAGATCGGTGACCAGCCGATACACGACTCCCCCCTTGAGCATCAATTCCGGAACATTGATCCTCTCACCGTAGATGAAGCGGGCAACGACCGCACCACTCGGGCCTATCTCGGCAGCCGGCTGGAGCCTGTCGCGGTAGAGCCAGCCCTTCACCAGCACACCGTCGACCTTTTTCCCGACACGGCGCCCGAGGCCATCGACGACGTAGTCGATCACCGTTCCGCTGGGCAGCGTCACCTGGCGCAGGTTGCCGAGGTCGTCGTAGCCGTAGTTTGTCGTGTCGCTGGTCGCGGTGTCGGTGCGGCTCTGAAGGTTGCCCGCGTCGTCGTAGGTGAAGGCGAGATCACCCTGGAAGAGCAGACGATCCTGCGCATCGAATTGCTCCTCGACCACGGCATCAGGGGTGACGCGGGCGAGCGGATTGCCATTGGCATCGTGGTCGATGTGAAGCGCCAGGCTGCTGTCGAGGTAGACCTCGCGAAGCCGGCCCGCGAGATCGTAGTCGTAGCCGGTGACGTGGGTGATCCCGCTCAGCGTCTCGGTCTTCTCGACGATGCGGCCAAGCAGGTCGCGGGTGTAGCTGACCGTCATCAGGGCAGCGCCATCGATCGTCACGCTCCGCGCGATGATCTCCCCGTAAGCATCATGGCTCAACGTCTCGACCACCTGCCCGACGGTGATGCTCGTGAGCAAGCCGTTCTGGGGATCGCGTGTGAGGCTGAGTGGTCCAGCACTCGTGAGCAGCCCATCAGGATCCCGCCCGAACGCCACGGCATGCCCGCCGTTCACCTGCTCCTGCGCAAGCTTTAGATCGTTGTCGTAAACCCGATGGATGGTGCCGCTGATGGCGCCTGTCCACGTGACGTCGGTGAGCAGCTCGCCGTCATGACTGAAGTTCAAATCAACGCCAGCAGGCCCCGTGATGGACGTGAGCTTGCCCGTGGTCGGGTGGTACGTGCGTGCAACGGTTTCCCCAGCAAACGCCAGCTCGGACAAGCGCCCCGCCGCATCCCGCGCATGGGTCAGCGTCGCGCCACCAGGCAGGGTCGTCATGGCGAGCTGACCGTCGAGGTCATAGCCCCATTGCGTCGATGTCGTCGGCCCAGCGGCCGGCGGCGGCGGAGTGTACGACGCCCGCATATCCAGCGCGGTGTACCCGAAGCTGTGCGCAGGTCGGCCCGGCGGCGTGACCGAGACCAGGTTCCCGACGAGGTCATGCTCGTAGAGCACCACGTCACCATCCGGCCGCTGTGCCTCCTGCACGCGCCCCACCGGATCGAGGATGAACCCCTCCACCTGCCCGAGCGGATCGGTCGTGCTGACCCGAAACCCGTGCGGACCGTAGGCATGCGAGATCGTGCGCATCCCCTGTGTCATGGCGTCGAGGCGTCCGTGGGGCCCGTAGGTGAGCTGCACGGGATGCATTCCTGCTACCACGATCTGCTCGACCCGGCCTTGCAGATCCGTCGTCATGACGAAGCTCCGGCCTGCCGGTGTCGTGCGTGTCGTCGTCCGTGTGCCGCGTGCATATACGTCGACGAACGACTTTCCGTTGATGTTCGTCATGTCCTGAAGCGACACGAAACTCGACGGGTCGGCAGGGTTCGACAGCGTGGCACTGCGCGAGCGCGTCACCGTGAGCGTCCGGCCCCCCGGCGTGGTGACGCTCTCTTGCTTCCGGTAAGGCGCGAGCATCCCGAACACCGGATCCGGCGCCAGCGACCAGCGCACCGTGCGCCCGTCCGGAAGCTGCATCGCCGTCTGGCCAGCAGCACCAGGACCCCTCGTCCCCAGCAGCCCGGCGCTGTTGGTGACGCTGCGTTGCACGTCAGCCGCCCCCGGACGCTGGACCGCATAGGTGGTGGTCCGACCGAGCGCCGTCGTCACGCTCACGGCACGCCCGCTCCCGGTCCCACTGCGCGTCAGCGTCTTGCTCCCGCCAGCAGGATCGCTGTCTTGCGTGAGCCGCCCCAGGTTGTCGTACGCAAAGCTGTGCTCGCGGCCGAGCGCATCGGTGCGCCGCGTGAGCAGCCCGCGGGTGTCGTAGCCGAGGGTGGTGCTCTCGCTGGCCGGGTTCCTCACGACTGCCAGCAACCCCTCCCCATCGACACTCAACGTGGTGGTCTGCCCGAACGCTCCAGTGAGCCCCGTGGCCGTCCCGCTGGCCCCCCGCGAGATCGTCATCAGCGCCCCATCCCCATCCTCGATCCCCGTGAGCAACCCCGCCGGATCGTAATGAAACCCCAGCAGCGTCGCGCCCGTCCGCACATCGATCGTGCGCAGGTGCCGCCCCGTCCCGCTGAACACGTACGCCTTCCGCGCATCCTCGCTCGGGATGGCCAGCTCGGTGAGCGCCACCCCAGGCAGCGGCGACCGAGCGATGCGCCGCACCCGGTGCAGCACCATCTCGGCCGTGTAGAGCCCCCCATCCGGTCCCAGCGCGAGCTGCGCGATGGTCCCGACGCGCGCATTCAAGGCCCGCTCCCCCTCCGGCAGAGGAACATCACAGCAGCTCCCCGTCCCGGCGACCGCATGGATCACCCCCTCCGACGTGATCCTCCGGATCAGGTAGCCCGCGCTATCCGCCACATGGAGCGTCCCCTCCGCGTCCAGCACCGCAGCCGTCGGGTTCCGCAGCCGAGCCGCACGCGCCGGCCCTCCATCCCCCGTCGTCCCCGCGACACCCGTCCCCGCAAACGTGGTGATCCTCCCCCGCCGATCGACCTGCCGGATCCGGTGGTTGTCGTGGTCGACGACGAACAACCCACCATCCCGCGCGACCACGACCCCTCGAGGACTCCCCAGCCGAGCCGCCGTCGCAAGCCCTCCATCCCCCGAGAACCCCGCGGTTCCGGTCCCCGCAACCGTCGTGATCGTCCCATCCATCCCCACCCGCCGGATCCGATGGTTCTGCGTGTCGGCGATGAACAGCGTCCCGTCGTCGGTCACCGCAACGCTGAACGGATTCCGGAGCTGCGCCTGCGTCGCCGGCCCCCCGTCCCCCGAGACCCCCGCCGTCCCGTCTCCAGCGACCGTGGTGATCGTCCCATCCACCGCGATCTTGCGCACCCGATGACCACCTTGTTCCGCGACGTAGAGGCTCCCATCCGCGCCCAGCGCCAGCCCCCTCGGCGCCTGTACCTGCGCCTGCAAGGCCGGCCCCCCATCTCCCGCACCACCGCTCACCCCCGTCCCAGCGACCGCCCAGATCACCCCCTCCGGATCGACCCGCCGGATGCGCGCCTGCCCCGTCGAGCTGAGGTACACGCTCCCATCCGGACCGACCGCCACCCCGGAGACGGTATCCAGCGGCGCGCTGACTGCAGGCCCCCCATCCCCGAGCGCCCCCGTGGTTCCCCCCTTGCCCGCGACCGTCCGCAGCTCCGTGCCCAGCGCGGCCCCCGTGCGCCGCCGCCCATCGCCCAGGTAGAGCACCTCCGCCCCCGGGCTGTAGACGTGGTGCACATCCACCCTCCACCCGCCGAGCCCCAGCGCCGACGCCGTGAGCCCTCCGAGCCGCCCTTCCCATCGCTTCCAGGTCGTCACCTCACTGCGCGTGCGGCTGTTCGAGAGCTCCGCCCCTGCGAACGCACCGAACGCAGGCCCGAAGTCATCCGGAGCGAGGTACACCCCCTCGTAGACATACCCGATGCGCACCGTGACCTTCTGCTCACCCTGCGTCTCGCGGCCCAAGGCATCCTTGCCGTCCCATACGAAGGTCGTCTCGCTGCTCGCCTCGCATGGACAGACGAACGACTGCTCGAGGTGACGCCCCGCGATCTCGATGTGCAGCTCGATGCGCTTCACCGACGCAGGCACGCCTCCACGCGCGAGCGGGATCGTCATCGTGCTCCGCGCCGCATGACCGGCCGCGCGATCACTCCGGTAGTGCAGCGAGAACGGCGTCCCCACGATCGGCAGCGTCTCCCCGAGCACCTGGTTCTCGCAGTCGATGATCGAGCCCTTCTCTTCACAGGCCGCGGGCTCCGGCTCACTCCGGTCCGGATCGCGGCTCTCGTCTCCCCCCTCGCCGACCTCGCCGCCCTCGCCGCCCTCGCCGCCCTCCATCGAGCAGGTCAGGCTCAGCGGGACGCAGGCATCCGCCGGGAAGCCAAACGGCCAGTTGCAATCCCACGGCGTGAAATGCTGGATCGGCACCCGCCACAGCGAATGCCCGGGTGGGTAGAGCTGCGCGAGCTTCGCTTGCTCCTCCGGCGTGATGCCGAGCGCATCGAGCGTGGCGCTGTCGTCCGGTGCACCGTCCCCCTCCGTGTCGAGCATCGCCAGGCCACCCGAGACGTCGACGATCTCGATCACCCGCCCATTGTCCGACGGGATCCACGCCGCGCGAGCGCGGTCGTAGTAGCCCATGGGCACCACCGTGCCGGCAGGAAATCCGAGGAAATTGTCGACGTAGAACGGGATCGGCTGGTTGAACTCGATGCTCACCGCACCTGCTGCGAGCGCTTCGTCCGCGCTCAGCTCGACGGCGTACGTGTACCCGCTCGTCGGCGGCAGCTCCCCGGGCATCGCCGCCGGGCCCTGCGCGCCGACGGTGTACTCGGTCGCGCGTAAGCTCAGCGTGCTGATGGGCTGGAGCGTCCCATCTGGCAGCAGGAGATCCGCTGTCGTACCTGGCGGAAACAGCACCGTGGCCTGGCGCGTGCCGTCGGCATCGGTGACGACGCTGCCGCGGGCTTCGGCATACGGAGGAGCGGTATCGAGATCGAGCAGCGTGACCCGAGGATCGCGTGGGACGAGCACGACCTCCGGGGCGTGCGCATAGCCTTGCCACGGAACGTCGATCCGACGGGCTGCCGGCAAGAACCCATCGGCCTGGTAGGTGACCACGAGCGAACCGCCCCCTCGAGCCACCATCGTGAAACCACCATCCGCAAAGGTGCGCGTCGTCCCGTGCTCGGGGTGATCGAGGAGCGCAATGGTGACGTCAGGCAACGGGGTGCCATCGACGGTGCGGACCGTGCCTCGAAGCCCAGCCGCGCGCCGTGGGGAAAAGATCCCCGGCTCCGCGCCGGTCTGGATGGGATCGGCGCCTTCGAGGAGGAATGCCAGCCCGTCCGCTGGCAAGGTGACGACCGTGCGATCCAGTGGCGCGCAGGCCGTGTGCATCACGCCATTCATGGAATCACAAGCGTCGAACGTACAGGGATTCCCATCATCAATCGCAGGAGGCGGACCTGCGACACAATGACCGGCCCCGTCGCAAGCCTCACTCCCGTTGCACGGGTCGGTATCGGGGCAGGGCGTCCCTGGTGGCGCGGGCTGGCCATGTTCGCCATGAGGCAGGCAGATCGTGGCCGAAGCGCTGCCACCTTGGCCTCCGCCCGCACCCTGGCTTCCGCCCGCACCTTGGCCTCCGCCCGCACCCTGGCCTCCGCCCGCACCCTGGCCTCCTCCAGCACCCTGGCTTCCGGCGTCCCCCTGTCCACCTGCGTTGGTGGCGCCGTGGGCACCACCGAGACCTCCAGCGCCGGCGGGGTCATGGCCGCTCCCAGCATGGCCGCCAGCGCCAGCTGCGCCGTTCTGCGCAGGAGCACCGCTCTCTCTGCTGTGTGGGTCATCGGCTGCAGATCCACCTCCACACGCAGGGAGAGGTGCAGCCGGGTTGCAGGCGCAGAGTGCCACGAGCGCCGTCCTCAAAGGGAAGCCGAGCCTCGTCGATAACATCGAAGGGAAGTCCTCCTGTCGACACCGCGCTATCAGCAGTGTCACCTGTTCGTTTGCACACGCTGTGCCTCACGACCGAGTTGGTCCTTGCGTCCAATGCGCGAGCATCTGGGTCGGGCAGGGGGGCGAGCTTCAGAAGGAGGCACGAATCTGGATCGATGGTGATCCGGGGGTACAAATGATCCAGGAGCAAGGTTGAAGACGCACATGAAAGGAGGTGGAGGAAGCACGAGCTGGAGGTTGGGGAAGCACGAGCTGGAGGTAGAGGAAGCGCGTGCACGTGCTTGGGGAAGCACGAGTTGGAGGTGGGGGAAGCACGAGTTGGAGGTTGGGGAAGCACGAGCTGGAGGTTGGGGAAGCACGAGCTGGAGGTGGAGGAAGCACGTGCACGTGCTTGGGGAAGCACGAGCTGGAGGTTGGGGAAGCACGAGCTGGAGGTGGAGGAAGCACGTGCACGTGCTTGGGGAAGCACGAGCTGGAGGTGGAGGAAGCACGTGCACGTGCTTGGGGAAGCGCGAGCTGGAGGTGGGGGAAGCACGAACTGGAGGTAGAGGAAGCGCGTGCACGTGCTTGGGGAAGCACGAGCTGGAGGTGGAGGAAGCACGAACTGGAGGTAGAGGAAGCGCGTGCACGTGCTTGGGGAAGCACGAACTGGAGGTAGAGGAAGCGCGTGCACGTGGTTGGGGAAGCACGAGCTGGAGGTGGAGGAAGCACGAACTGGAGGTAGAGGAAGCGCGTGCACGTGCTTGGGGAAGCACGAACTGGAGGTAGAGGAAGCGCGTGCACGTGGTTGGGGAAGCACGAGCACGTGGTTGGGGAAGCACGTGCAGGAGGTGCGTGAACCGCCACGGCTTGCCCCTGCCGTGCCGTTCAGAGAGAACCGTGAGGCCCTCGTGGTGGTGTATCCGTCGGGAATCATTGAATGATGTGTTTGTGTGTCGTGCTCTCACCCTTGGATTGTGGTGACTGGCGCGCTTGGGCTGGTTTCCGTGAAACTGGAAGAAGTCAAAATCGTCAGACCCGCCCTTGACGGTCGACTTTCCGCCATTAACATCGTTGCCACGATTGCGATGCATTGCGCAATCGAACCGGCACTGCCTGACAGGGGCCGAGCGAGATTCGCTCGCCACGATCCCTGTCGAGGTGAGAGCCAGGAGGAAACCATGGCTGGACCGTTAAACCCCCTCGTGGGGGAGCGTGTGTTCAATGGCGCGGAGTTCGATTATCTGGTCGATCTCGAACCGAGCGCGTTGAAGGGAATGAGAACGGCGCAGAGGGGCCTCGACAGGGTGCTCGCCGAGATCATCGGGAACGAGGTCGTGTGGGCGGAGAAGGCGGGTGTCACCACCGCCGACATGACCCAGCTCTTCCTCTTGAACGAGCGAATCGCGCGCATCGACGAATTTCTTGCGCCTGTGCTGAAGTTCGCCGAGATGCTCTCCGAGACGCGCTACGTTCTCGAAGACCAGCGTCAGCACATCCTGCTGAACATCGGAGCCTCCGTCGAGCGGCGCGGGAAGGAGATGCCGGAGCTTCTGGCCAGGTACCAGAAGACCCGGACCTACCGCTCGGCCATCGCCAAGAAGGCCGCAAAGACGCGGAAGAAGAACGCGGAGGAGCAGGCAGAGGTCGTGGCGCTCGCCGCGGAACCCGAGGCGAGAGCGCTCGTCGAGGGGCCACGTGTCGAGGCAACCACCACGACGCGGGGCACGGTGGTGGTGGACGAGTCGTCCGAGGCCGCAGCGTGTGCGGAGGTGAGCTGATGGCGAAGGTGACTCTGGCCATCGCGCCGGGCACCGACTGCTGAATTCACGCTTCATTGGTCGTCATGAACCGGTGGAATGCCGGATGAATGGCCCGTAGGCCAATGCAAAGGCCGGCGAGGGAGAGCCTCGTCGGCCTTTTGCTTTTGCGCGGCGTTCACTCTGCGTGGCTACCGTCCCGGTGCGGTCGGCGTCACTCCACCCGCAGGCCGGAGTAACCAGGGAGGGCATCCGGCGTGAGCGGAGGGTGGACCGTGAGCCGAAGCCGCAGCCGTCGGCCTGGTGGGAGTTCGCTGGTGCCGAAGGTGCGCGAGGGGCTGTGGAGCGCGACGTCGTAGAGGCCTGGTTCGAGCAGCGCGGTCGCAGGCTCGACCTGGGTGACGCGGAGGCGCACGGTGAAGCGCGGGTCGACGTGGACGACGAGCGCCTTGGCCTTCCCATCGGCCTGGTCGGCGACGACGGCCTTCAGGGTGACCTCGAACGGCGATGGTTTTGCGTCACTGGTTGCCGGGTGCTGCGCGTTCTCTGGAGGCGAGGAGGCCCTGTCCAGGGGCGCGGTGCTGCCCGGGGTCGATGCGGGAGCGGTGGTCGCAGGCGAGGGCGGCGCTGGGGTGACGGACGGAGCCGGGGGAGGGGAGGGCGGTTCGGCGGGATCGGGCCGGCATCCGGGCCAGAAAAGGAGAGCTCCGGCGATGCATGCGGTTCGGAGCGCACGCGGAGGGGGGACGCGCATGGGGACATCGTAGGCTGGAAGCGGGTCAGGCTGGAGGGGACGGAGACAGGGGGGACGTTCGCCTGGTGGCGCTGACGGCGGGGGCCCGGCAGGACGAGGGGCGCAGCGGCAGGGTGGTGAGACGACGCTGCGGGCGGCGAAGCGGCAGGCCGGGGCAACGCCGAGATGGCGAAGCGGCAGGCCGGGCCAAGGCCGAGGCGGCGAGACGGAAGGGCGGGCCAAGGCCGAGGCGACGAAGCGGCAGGGCGGGGCCATGACGCGCGCCGGCCGCCATGATGCGCTACCTTCGTGTCCATGGGTGAGGCGGCGAGGAAGCAAGCAGCTCCAGCGACGTACGCGGACCTCGAAGCCGTGCCGGAGCACCTGGTCGCGGAGATCCTGAGTGACGTGCTCCACACCTTCCCGCGTCCGGGTCCGGCACACACGGAGCTGGCTTCCCTGCTCGGTGCGGACCTGATCGGCCCCTTCCATCGTGGTCGTGGAGGGCCCGGTGGGTGGCGCATCCTCGACGAGCCCGAGCTTCACGTCGGTCGAGACGTGCTGGTGCCGGATCTTGCGGGCTGGAGGCTGGAGCGGATGCCAGCGCTGCCGGAGACGGCATACTTCACGCTGGCGCCGGACTGGGTATGCGAGGTGCTCTCGCCGTCGACGGCGGTGCATGACCGTGCGCGGAAGATGCCAGTCTATGCGCGCGCCGGGGTGGGCTGGCTGTGGCTGATCGATCCGCTGGCGCGCTCGCTGGAGGTGTTCCACCTCGGGCCGCGCACGCTCTGGGAGCTGGAGCAGGTGTTCGCGGGTGACGACATACTCGTGCGCGCGGCGCCGTTCGACGCCATCGAGCTGGACCTCTCGGCCCTGTGGCCGAAGCGCCCGGGCGACGTGGCATGACCCAGGGGACGTGACGTGACCCAGGGGAGCACTCTGGCGAGGTGGCGTGAGAGGTGACGTGAGCTGACGGGGAAGACGTGAGACCGCGCAGGGGCGGTGAGTGTCTTCGCCTGGTCCCGCGGGTCAGTCGTCGACGCGCAGGGCGAGCTGGATGGCCAGCTCGACGGGGGACGCTTCGCTCTCGGGGCGATCGAGCTGGAAGGGCGTGGTCGGAAGGAGTGGCGGCTGGGCCATGAAGCGGGGCCGCAGGCCGCGGTGGGGCTGGGCCGCGTGGACGAGGAAGGGGTGGCAGAGGTAGACGGTTCCGGCTGCGCCTGTGGCGAGTTCTTCGGGCCGGCCCGCGGTCTCCTCGAAGCCGCTCGCCGCCAGCTCGCGCAAGGAGAGGCCGGCTTCGCCCGCGGGGGCCAGCATCCGTGCGATGTCGAGGTGCGAGCCGACGCGGATGCGGGTGGGGGCGTCGTCGGGGCCGACGTCGGAGAACAGGAAGAGCATGAGCAGGGCGCGCCCCTTGGAGGTGACGTTGGCGCGCCAGGCGAGGAAGTCGGGGTCCTCCATGCCGAAGCTGACGTCGATGTGCCAGCCCGCGTCGCCAGGGTCGTCCGTGGAAGGGAAGCGGACGGGGAAGGTGCCGAGGGCGATGGGGGGCTGCCAGCGGCCTTCGCCGACGAGCTGGTCGAACGCGGCGTGGAGGCGTGGGCTGCTCGCGGCGCGCGCGAACGGCTCGTGTCCGTACATGCCGAGGCGGACGACGGGCTCGGTCCAGGTGGCGGGATCCTCGGGGTCGCAGCCCGTGTCGCGCCAGAGGATGGCGCGGGCCGCGTCGGCGTCGGCGCGGGGGAAGGCGTCGTCGAGCTTCACGAAGCCGTCGAGGATGAACTGCTGGATCTGGGCTTCGCTCAGGGGCGGGGTGGTGTCGGTGGAAAGCATGGCGCGACGAAGGAGGCTTGGAAGCACAGGATAGACGCGAGGCGTCTCCGAGGCGCAAGCTGAGAGTGGCGGCCGCCGGTGGGCAGGTTGCGCGTTCCAGGTCGCAGACGAGGTGCTCGCGGCCCCGAGCGTCCAGGAGACGCTGCGCGCCCTTCGTGGCTACCTGTGAGGCAGGAGCGCGCGCTCCTCTTGCTCCCGGTCGGTGCGGGCGCGTCGCTCTCTGGCCAGGAAAGCTACGAGTGCAGCGAGGGCGCCGAGGGCGGTGATGACGATGCCCGCCATGCTCTCTTCGAGCTGGGGAGGTTGGCTGGGCAGCGTCGGAGCGCCCGCCTGGTGGAAGACCCAGAGATGCGATGACGTCAGCGCGAACTGTGTGACGTTCCAGCCGACGTGGAGCCCGATGGGGAACAGGATGTTCCTCGACGCGAGCATGGCGTAGCCGAGGAGGAGCCCGGCGAGTGTGACGGAGACGATCGCCGGGACACTCGGAGCGTCGTTCACGAGGTGCGCGAGCCCGAACGCGGTCCCGAGCCCGACCGCGACCGCGTGCGGCCCGAACCGCCGGACGCAGGCCGAGAACGCCCAGCCCCGGAAGGTGTACTCCTCCCACGTGGCGCCCAGGAAGAGCATCACGGAGGTGACGAGCAGCGTCGTGATCGCCGCGGAGGGGTCGGCGACATGCCAGGTGCTGCGGACCTCCCCCAGGAGCCACGCGAGGGCGAAGACGGTCGCGAAGAGCAGCGTCCCCGCCGCGAGCCCCACCAGGACGACGCGCGCACTCGCCGCACCGATCGGCGGGCGCAGCGTGAGATCGGGATGCTGGAGCGCCGGACGCTTTCGCTGAACCCAGACCGTCAGCGCGATGGTGATCCCCAGCGACACGATGGCCGTCACCGCCTCCCGGAAGAACCTCCACGCTGCCCCCGACGAGAGGCCCATCCACACCCCGACCCGGACCGCCAGGCTGACGACGACGAACCCCAGCGCGAGACCCAGGACCTTCCCCGGCGAGGGCATGGATTCCGCGGGGACCCCCTCCCCGAGCACCCCCTCGTCCGTCGACAGGCCGTTGCGCGGATGCCGCGAGGTCGATGACGTCCTGGCTTCTTCGTCGTGGTGGGCCGGTGCTGCCATCTCGTCCCTCTCGTGCGTGGTGCGGTCGTGATGCACCCAGCCCTGATGCGAGCGACGAACCCGCTCGCCGCCAGGACCCCGCCGTTGCTCGCTCGACGAGAATCCTACGCCCCTGACTCCGAGCGTGGTGCCCTTCTTGCTCCCGGAGCGCGATTCCCCCGTTCCAACCGGAGCGACGTCCGGCCTCGCGAGGCAAGGAGGAATCATGGCTGCGGGTCGGCGCTGGCGCGTCGCTCTCTCGCCAGGAAGGTCATGAGGGCAGCGATGACGCCAAGAGCGGTGACGACGATGCTCGCCGTGCTCGTGGAGAGCGCGGGGGCCGCGCTGGTCATCGTGGGGGAGTCTGCCTGGTGGAAGACCCAGCGCTGAGGCGACGTCAGCGCGAACTGCGTGAAGTAGCTGGTGAGTTCCTCCCCCGTGCGGCCGACCTACGAGCATGCCGCCAGAGACTCGCCCTCCGCATGGTCCCTCGACGAGTGAGCTTACGCTTCTGGTCTCGAAAGCGTTGCTCCTACGCTGACGAGCCGCCATTCAGCGCTCCACTCCAGCCAGCAGCGCTCCACTCCAGCCAGCATCCATGTCCCAGCCAGCGTTCCAAGGAGTCGCGCGCACCACCTTGCCCGCGGCATGACTTGAAAGAACCCCCTCCGCCCGTGGCACACCCTCTGCGCTGCTCGACCCCCGCGAGAGGCTGCTCAACCCCCCACCCCCCGAGAGCCACCCCGAACCCACGTCGGTGGGATTCACCGCCCCAACCACGCCTTCACCTCACCCACCTGCTCCCCGGCCGCAGCCCCGTGCACCTCGAACAGCGACAGCGCCCGCCGCGCAACCGGCATCACCTCCGCCTTCGACCGCCCTGCGCACACCGCCGACTTCGCCAGAAGAAACGCGATCGTCGCCTCATCGATCGGCTCACACGACGCCTTCCCGCAGATCCCCAGCGCCTCCTCAGCCTTCGCCAGCCCCTCGGCACACCGCCCCTCGGCCACATGCACCTGCGTCAGACCTGCCAGCGCGAGCGCCCGATCCGCCGTCTCGGCCCCCAGCGCCCGCTCCCACGCATCCGCGGCCTCCACGTAGAACGTCCGCGCCTCCGCGTGGTGCCCGAGCCGGAAGTGTGCCTCGGCGAGGTTCAGCGCGGCCGTCCCGAGGCGCGGGTGCGTCGCTCCCAGCGTCCGCTTGTAGCCCGCGAGCACCTGCTCGAAGACCGGCACCGCCTCCTGGAAGCGCTCCGAGTTCCCGAGCGCCGCTCCCCACGAGTTCAGCGCCTGGAATGCATCCGGATGATCGGCCCCGAGGGCGGCCACGATCAGCTCGTGGGATGTCCTGAGCAGCGGCAGCGCCTCGTCGAAGCGCGCCTGGTGCACCAGCGAGTTCGCCAGGTTCGACAGCGCCCGCGCCCGCTGCGGGTGGGCTGGCCCCAGCCGCTTCTGGATCAGCGCCTCCGCCGCGCGGAAGTGCGTCTCGGCGCCGGGCAGGTTTCCCCGACGTGCTGCGATCACCCCCCGGACTGATGCCACACGCTCGGCCACCGGGCCCTCCTCCGCGCTCAGGGCGTCGGCGAGGCGCGTCCATCGCTCCCCGTCGTCGGGGCGCGACCGCTGGTAGCCCACGAGGTAGCCCAGCTCGATGAACGCCTCGCCGGCGACGGCGCGGCTGCCCACCTCCTCGGCGGCCACGGCGGCGTCGAGCAGCTCTCGCTCGGCGTCGTCGATGCGACCGAGCGCCTCCAGGGCGCGTGCGTGCTCCAGGCGCAGCGCGGCGCGGGCCTCCGAGAGCTCGGGCGTCGCAGGGCGCTCCAGCGCTTCCCGGGTGATGCGCTCGGCATCCTCGAACCGACCCAGCTCCCGGAACACCCGGGCACGCTCCACGTCGGCGTGGGCGGCCACGCACGGCGCGCACGGACCTGCTGGCGCGTTCTCGGCCGACACCCCGGCACAGGCGCCGAGCGGGGGCAGGTGAGACATCACCTTGGCGGCGTGGTTCACGGACGCCGCGCCACCGAGAGCGAGCACCTCGACCGCGGCGGTCAGCTCGGCGAGGCGCTCGTCGAGGCAGGCCATCCGGGCCCGGAAGAGGGGATCGGGGGCCTTCGTGTCGACCACGGCCTCGCACGCTTCGGCGCGCTCTCCTCGCCAGGCCTCTGCGCGCGCCGACACGGCGCCGTCGACGAGCTCCCAGGCCTGCCGTGCGTACGAGAGGCCCGTGCGCTCGAACGTCTCGCGCAGGGTGGTGCGGGCCGCGTCGTCCCAGCCGGCTTGCTGTCGCTCCTCGGCGAGCACGCAGGCCGGATGGCGCTGGACGGGCCGGGTGAAGCCCGTGACGAAGAGGGCCGCGGCGGCCACCGCGACGGACCCCAGGACCACCGCGAGACCCACGCGCCGGGGTCGCTGGGTGACCCGTTCGAGGGCGTCGACGAGCGCGGTCATCGAGGGGTGGCGCTGGCCGGGGTCGGGGTGCAGGCCGCGCTGGAGGAGGCGGCGCACGGCGAGCGGGACGCCAGCGGGGGGAGGGGGAGGTCGCGCCGCGGCGGAGGTGGTGGTGGCGTCGAGCGAGGCCACGTCGCCCGGGGAAGCCGGGTCGTCCGAGGAAGCCGCGGAGAGGGGCGCGCGCGGAGGGCCCTTGCGCGCGGCCTTCACCAGCTCGGGGATGGTGGTCCCCTCGTAGGGGCGTGACCCGTACAGCGCCTCCCAGAGGGACACGCAGAAGCCGAACTGATCGGACGCCTCGGTCGCGGGGGCGCCTTCGAGCTGGTCCGGGGCCATGTAGGCCGGGGTTCCGAGCAAGGCGCCGGTCTCGGTGAGGCCGAGGTCTCGGGCGGCGTGGGCGGTGTCGCTCGGGCGGGTGTCGGCGGCCAGGCCGAAGTCGGTCACCTGGGCGCGGTCGTCGTCGCGCACGAGCACGTTGTCGGGCTTCACGTCACGGTGCACCACCCCGGCTGCGTGCGCTGCGGCGAGCCCGCGCCCTGCTTGCACCCAGAGGCGCACCACGTCGCGCCAGGTTCTGGGGGCGCGGGCGATCCAGTCACGGGCCGACCCGCCGGCGACGAACTCCAAAGCGACGAAGAGCTGCTGCTCCCAGGTGCCGACATCGAAGACGGTGACCACGTTCGGGTGGGAGAGCTTGGCCAGGGTCTGCGCCTCGCGGCCGAGTCGCGCGCGGCGTCCGGCCTCGTCTTGCTCCGAGCGGGACGAGGGGCGCAGCAGCTTGAGGGCCACCTTGCGGTCCAGCTCTGGATCGTAGGCCGAGAACACCTGGCCCATGGCGCCCACACCCACGCGCTCGACGACCAGGTAGCGGCCGATGGCCGCGCCGCGCGCGACGAGCGGAGGGGGCAGGGGGGCGGCGGCTTCGCTGGTGCGCAGGGCTTCGGCGGCGGCGCGGCGGCAGCGGGGGCAGGTGTCCAGGTGGCGCTCGGCCTCGCTCAGGGCGGCCTCGTCGAGCAGCCCCTGGGTCAGCTCGAACAGCAGGTTCTCGTCGAGGCAGCCC
Organism: Chondromyces crocatus; assembly: GCF_001189295.1. Taxonomy (NCBI): domain Bacteria; kingdom Pseudomonadati; phylum Myxococcota; order Polyangiales; family Polyangiaceae; genus Chondromyces; species Chondromyces crocatus. The sequence goes on along the minus strand of NZ_CP012159.1, from coordinate 8,226,070 downwards.
ATCAGCCGGACACTCCTTGCGTCGGTCGCCGTCGGATCAGTCTCTCACGACGCACTGTTCGAGCGCGTCGTTGCACGTGAAGGCGTCGGGGCAGTCGCTGTTGTACTGGCAGGGGAGCGCGCCGCACTCCGCGGTGGGCTCGACGCAGTGGGCGGTGGCTTCGTTGCACCGCGCGCTCCCGGGGCAGTCGGCGTTGTACTGGCATGGCGCTCCGTAACACTCTGCCTTCGTGACGACCATGCGGCAGAACGAGCCGAAGCCCCACTCGTCACGGCAGCGGGTCCCTGCGATCTGGGGGTCGCCGAAGCCGGTGCAGCTCCAGTCGGCGGCCTGGGTCTCGGCGAGGCAGTCGGTTTCCTTCACCCACCGCTCTTCGCAGACGGCGCTGGCCGTCTGACGCATGAGCTGAAGGCACTGATCCACGGAGGTGAACCAGGCGTTGCATTGCGGCAGCATCGTCTTTTCGCAGAAGATCTGCAGGCGCTGCTCCTCGGTGAGGTCGCTGGTGCTGGTGTTGGTCCCGGTGTCGGTCGAGGAGGTGGTGGACGAGGTGGAGGAGGTGCTGCCGCCCTCACCTCCATCGCCGTCGCCGCCGTCATCGGCGCCGGAGCTGCAGGCCACGACAGAAGAAAGAATGAGCGTCCAGACGACATGCTTCACGACGAGACTCCTTGGTGACCGGGGGGAACGCGGCAGTGCGCTCGCACCCCGCATCGAGGGGACGGGTCGTGGCGGGACGAGGTCGCAAGAAATCCGACCGGGCGTCGGAGGGAGCCGTCAGGTGGGGTCGGCGGCAGGGTCGGCGGCGGGGAGCTGGCCCGTCTGGGAGCCGCGCATCAGGCGGGAGAGGCTCAGGTCGAAGCGGCTCAGGACGCCGCCGAGGAGGCTCTCGAGGTCGGTCTGGCCCAGGCCGAGGCGGGTGGCGAGGGCCTTGCGGGTCCGCGTCGCCAGGGTGTCTCGTGCGGCGGCGAGCCAGCGGGCGACGGTCGCGCGGTGGGCGCCGTACATGGGGGCGATGGCGTCGATGGAGAGGCCATCGAGGAGGCTGAGGCGGATCAAGGCGCGCTCGCGGGGGGTCAAGGAGGTGAGGGCTTCCTGGAAGGCGGCGCGGAAGTGCTGCTGCTGGTCGAGGCGGCAGAGGCCTGCTTCGACGTCGGCGGTCTCGGGGAGGGCGGCGAGCACCTCGTCGCCTTCGGTCGGCCTGGCAGCGGCGGTGTCGTCGGCGAGGAGGTGCATGGCCACGGTCCGCACGAAGCCGCCCAGAGGCCCTCGGCCCGCGTAGAGGGCGAGCCGCGGGGGGCCGTGGAGTTCGGTGAGCAAGCGCGCGCGGGCTTGCTGGAGCAGCTCGTCCACGAGCGCGGGCTCGGCACGTCGCGAGAGCGCTCGGCGCGCCGAGGGGAGCACGTCGGTCTCGAAGGCGGCGAGGGCGGCCGGCACGCCGCGCAAGCATCCGGCGGCCAGGTAGAGGCCCCCGGCGTCGATCGCGGTGAGCTGGTCCACGAGGGGGGAGCCTTCCCGGAGGCGGCTGCCGAGGTGCCCGAGCCACGCTTCGTCTCCGAGCTGCACCGAAGGCCACGCGGTGCGTCCGCGCGCCACCGCCTCGCCGAGCGCTGCCTCGACGTGGGCGTCGACGTCGCCGTGCAGTGCCTCGGGCAGGCCCGCCTTGAACGCTGTGAGCGCCGTGTTCTCGGAGTCCGTCACGCAGACCATGATGTCACAGTCCCACCTTCGTCTCCATGAGCCGGCCCTCGGTGGGGGTGCTCGCTCCACCCTGGAGGAGGCGAGGGGGCTTCTGCAGAGCAGACCCAGGCACTGGGCGCTTCCATGTACAGTCGTCGCGCGCGCGGCGCGGTGCCCTTGGCCTCCCCGCGTGGAGGGGCACGCTGGGGAGCCGAGCCGACCAGGAGGGATCACGCATGGTGGATGGTGCTGACGTCGAGGCGCTTGCTGCCCGCCTCTTTCCTTTCGTGGAGGGGCGGTGGACGCTCGATGTGTCCCGGCGCGGGGACGGCAGGCCCTCGGCAGACGGCATCTGCATCGAGGGGAGCGAGCTGCTCCTCGTGGTCCACCTGAGCGAGGGGGGCGAGGAGGGTTCGCCGCGCAAGGTCCGGGAGGTCATGGTGACCTACGACATCGCGGGCGTGTCACGGGAGCGCTGGGAGGCGTACGTCGAAGGCTGGAAGCGCGCCTTCCCCTCCTTGATCGCGCGCGCGGCGGCGGCGCGTCACCCCGAGCTCTTCGGGGCCATCGGCTGTGCGCAGGTGCTGCGAGAGGCCACGCTCGTCACGGCAGACGACTTCGCGCGGGGGATGCAGGCGCCGTCGACGCTGGAGGCGTCTCGGCAGCTGGCGTTTCCCGACCGGCCGCCCACGGAGGCGGAGTACGAGGCGTACCTGGAGATCGCTCGCCCCGAGCGAAGGGAAGACGTGGTGCGCCGGCGGGACGAGGCCTACGAGCGCGCGATGGCGCGTCACCCGGCCGTGGCCGAGCGGCTCGCGGCGACGCACGGCTTCGTGCTGCCGAAGCAGGTGGCGCTCACCTGGGCCTTCTTTTCGAGCCTCTCCAGGCAGGAGTGGCAGGCGCTCTTCCTGATGGATCTCGAGCCCGGGCGGCTCTGCGGCGTGCTCGATCTGTTCCGGGAGGGCTGGCTCGAGCTGCCCCTGGTGGAGGGGTTCGATGCGCGGATGCACGGGGTCCGCTGCGACGACCCGCCCGAGCTGCTGCTGATGGTTCAGGACAGCCAGGACCGCTACGGCCTCTTCTACGACGATCCCGCTCGCATGCCGAGCGGGGTGGTGCGCTCGCCGCGGCACGGGCAGGACGAGTGGTGGGCCGAGACGTACCTGGATGGTCTGCGAAGGCGGCTGGAGGCCGCGCTGAGGTACCCAGCGCATTCCTTCGCGGAGGAGATGAAGCAGGGGGTCTGTGACGCGCGGCTGATCGTGGAGGCGCTCGACGATTTCCAGGAGCGCGTCGAGCGCATCCGGGCGGAAGACCGGGCGGGGATGCTCCATCCGTACGAGGAGCGGCTGGGCATGGCGAACACGGCGTGCGGCGTCGGTCCCGTCACGCCACTGGGGGACGCGGGCGAGTTCGAGTTTGCCGCCGAGCGTGGCGACTATCAGGTTGCGCGGGGCGACCTCCAGGCCCCGATAGCGGGCTGGATTGCCAGCGCGCGTGAGGCGCTGGCGCAAGGGGATCCGCGCCATGCCCTCGCGCTCGGGAGAGACCTCCACGCCTCGTGCTGGGCGACGGAGTACGCGCTGTGGCAAGCCGAGGCGCTGGCGTTGATGGTCGAGGCCTACCAGGCCCTCGGTCGCGAGGCGCTGGCCCGTCGCGTGGAGGTGCATCACGCGAGCCGGCACCAGCAGCAGCGCTCTGGTTACTGCAATCCGCCGGACGTGCAGGTGGGGTTCAGGGCGCTGGGCTGAGGGGCCACGCTTCTACGAACGGTGCGCTTCGTAGAGCGCGTCACGCCAGGCGAGGAGCTGGGGGAAGCGCTCGGCGAGGTCGTCGTTCGACCAGGCTTTTCGTCCGCCAGGGCCGACCGGCATGAACCGCTTGTCGACGGGCCTCACCATCTGCAAGGCAGGCGCCACGGCGAGGTCGGCGTAGGTCAGCTGCTCCCCGACCAGGTACTGGCGCCCATCCGACAGGACCGTGGCCAGGCCTTCGAGGAGCCTCTCCAGCACGGGCCGGTGGGAGCGCTCGCTGTCGCGGATCCGGTACTTGGCGACGAACAGGTTCATCGTCTGACGTGCCACGGGCGCGAGGAGGCTGCGCACCGCGGGATGCAGCTTGCGGGGGAGCGCCGCCTGAGCGGCCTGCACGTCGTCGGCTTGCTTGAGGGCGAAGACGCCGCGGCCGGCGTTGAGGAGCTCCTCCGAGAACTGGTGCCATCGCTGCACCTGGGTCGCGTGTTCGGCGGGGAAGAGGGGGGTCCCCGTGCCGATGGCCTCGGCGTGGCGCGCGATCGACAGCGAGTCCGGGAAGATCTGGCCCTGGTCCTCCAGGATGGGCACCGTCACTCTCCCGCGCGGTTTGCGCAGCAGCACCCGCAAGCGCATGTCGCCGACGAGGGGGACGTGCTGCACGGTCTCGTAGGAAACCCGGTGGTGGTCGAGTGCCCAGCGGGCCTTCTCGGACCAGGGAGAGAAGGGGAGGTGGTGGAGCCGCGTCATCAGGCCGTGGAGCCTAGGACAGGCGCCTCGCGGTCGGAAGGGGGCGGGCGGGAGGCGGTTCGGGGGGCGTTGCGCGAGCGCAGGGATGGGACGCTGGGGCGAGCGGTCAAGGAGGGATGGGGATGAACTCGTCCCAGCCGTTGCGCTTGAGGTAGTTCTTCCAGACGCCCTCGCACACGCCGTCGTAGCGGCATGTCGCGCAGGTGTCCCGCTTGGCGCGCTCGGCTTCGTCGAGGTCTTGCCGGGTGAGGAGCACCAGGCCACGCCCTCCGCCTTGCTGCGCGCGCGTGGCGGTTTGTTCCTTGAGGACGGTGGTGTTGCGGCGGGAGATGTCGTAGTGGGCGTGCCGCTCGACGTAGCCGCGGTTGAAGTCGGGGATCGCTTCCGTGGTGCAGAGGGGGATGTCGACGAGGAAGGCCTGGGGCTGCGCCTCGCCCACGGTGTCGAGGAAGGACCGGAAGGCGGCCGCGGTCTCGGTGTACGAGGGGAAGATCTGTTCGAAGTAGGTGTCGGCGCGGCCATTGGCCTGCATGACGTTGAACACCACCTGGTCGACGCCGTGCTCCCGGAGGAAGCGGTACACGTCGAGCATGTGGGGGAGGTTCCGGTCGGTGAGGACCGTGGAGGTGTGCAGCTCGACGCCGAAGCGCTTCAGCTTGGCCACGCTGTCCATGCCGGCCACCGTCTGCTCGAAGCTCTCGGGGGTGCGGGTGAGACCCTCGTGGAGCTTCTTCGTGTGGCCGTGGATGGAGATGTAGAAGCGGTTCATGCCCGCCTTGGCGAGGAGCGCGGCGTAGGGCAGGTGCATCAAGCGGCGCCCGTTGGTCATCACGCTGATGCGGCGGTAGCCCATGCGCTTGGCCATGCCCACGAGATCGGGCAATTCGGGCCGGGTGGTGGGCTCGCCGGAGGTGAAGCAGACCTCCTCCGCGCCCTGATTTTGCTCCAGGATCCACCGGATACGCTCGGTGGTCATGGCGGAGTTGTTCTCGTAGCGGCCGTCACGGTCTTCCTCCATGCAGAAGACGCAGTTGTTGTTGCAGACGGCGCCGATGGAGACGTGAATCCGGTCCTTCTGGCCGGAGATCCGCTCGGCGATGGAGGTGATCGCGCGTGGGTCGGCGGCGGTCTGGGCAGCTCGGGTCACGGTGTACTCCACAGACGATGGTGCGGGAGGACGTGGTCTCGGGTCAACGCGCAAGGCGTTCTTCCGGCCGTGCCGGCGTGGACGGGCGGCCGACATCTGGTACACCTGGGACCATGACGACCTGCAAGGAAGAATCGCGCCGCTGGGTCCACCGCTACGCCATTGGCGGTGCGGCCTTCGCGGCCATCCCACTGACAGGCACCACGGCCGGCCTGGCGACCCTGGAGACCCACATGATGAGCGTGATCGGGTCGATCTACGGCGAGACGGTGGGGGTGGTCAGCACGACGGCGCTCGGGGGGAGCTTCACCATCCTCGGCCAGGGGCTCCGATTCTTCACGCGCCGCGTCGGGACGTTCCTGCCGGCGCCTGCAGGGCTGGCCGTCCGTCTCGCGGTCGCTGGCGTCACGGTCGAGGTGCTGGGCTTCGCCATCGTGGAGCACTTCGAGCGAAAGTTCCCCGGTAAAGTCTTCCAGAAGACCGACCTCTAGCGGCCGAGACCGTGCGCCGTCGGGGGGGGACGGGCGAGAGACTCGATGCTTTGGCGAATCACCTCGCCGGGGTAGCATCGACGATCGGTGGTCCGGTGAAGGCGCTCATCAAGGTCGGCTACGCGTGCAACGAGAACTGCACGTTCTGCCACACCGCCGAGCTGCGCGAGATGAACGACTCCGCCGAGCGGGTGGAGTGGAAGATCGATCGCGCGAAGCGCCTCGGGTACAGCATGGTGGTCCTCTCCGGGGGCGAGCCGACGATCCGGCCGGAGCTGCTCCGCTGGGCGCACCGCGTGGCGGGCCTCGGGCTCGATTTCGGGCTGGTGACCAACGGGCTCTTGCTCTCGTACCCGCACGTGGTCGACGAGCTGATCGAGCGCTGCCGGCTGCGGTACGTGTACATGTCGATCCACGGGGGGGCGTCGAAGGTCCACAACTCCGTGGTCCGGGCCGACACGTTCCAGAAGGCGGTGGGGGCGCTCCAGAACCTCGCCGGCCGTGTCCCGGATCTGACGGCGAACTGCGTGGTCACCCGGGCGAACGTGAAGCACCTGCGGGGCCTCGTCGATCGGCTGATCGCGCTGCCGGACCTGTGCTTGAAGTTCTCGATGACCCAGCCGAAGGGGGCGGCGGACCGGGCGTACGACGTGCTCGCGCCGGATGTCTCGGTGTGCGCGGAGGCGGTGAAGGACGCGATCGAGTACGGGGTTGCGCAGGCCGCGCCAGGGACGCTGCGGTTCGCGCACGACGGGATCCCGTTCTGCCTGCTGCCAGGGCTGGAGCACCTGTACGACGACCTGAAGACGCACCGCTTCGCGTCGATGATCGAGGCCGACGAGGACGACTTCGTGCCCGTCGACGACGTGGCCAAGGTCCACCCGGAGAAGTGCGCGGACTGCTCGCTGCGCGGGGCCTGTCCGGGGCTGTACCGGGGCTATCACGAGGCCCGAGGGGACGAGGCGCTGCGGCCGGTCGTGGACCAGCCCCGCGCGAACTCGTACCACTTCGTGCCGGAGCGTGATCTGCTGCGACCTCCCGGGGCGCCGTGCCCCGTCCGAAGGGACGGCGTCCGGCCCTACGATCGAGGGCGTACGCTCTTCCTGCGGTTGAAGGACCGGATGCGCCTCTTCCGGACCGGGACGCGCGATTTCGCGGACACGGAGCTGCTCGCGGTGAAGGAGGACCTGGGGCAGCTCTACGTGGACGTCTCGTCCAAGCTGGCGCCGGATGATTTCGCTCGGGATCTGCGCAAGCTGCGCGTCTCCGCCGAGTGCGAGGCCTGCCCCCGTCGGCCCGAGTGCACCGGGTGCTGGGAGGCGGTGCGCGAGGATGTGTTCACGCGGGATGACGCGCTGGTCCTGGAGCGGTTGCGGGCGCTGCGGGGGCGGGTGCTGGATCTCGGCTGCGGCGAGGGGCCGTACCTCGACGTGCTCGCGGCGCAGGCGCGGGAGGGGGCCATCGAGTACGTGGGCGTGGATCCGGACGAGGGGCGCCTCGCGGTGCTCGCGTCACGCTTTCCCTTCGGTCGCTTCGTGGCGGCCCCGGCAGAGGCGCTGCCCGACGATCTCGGGGAGTTCGACCACGTCCTGGTGCTGCGGAGCTGGAACCACCTGATCGATCCCGGGGGGGTGCTGGACCGGGTCCTCGAGCGGCTGCGGCCCGGGGGCACGCTGATGGTGGTCGACAACGTGGCGTTCGGGCTCGTGCGCAGTCGCGTCCACGCCGCCCGCGCCGAGGCCGCCCCGGTGAACCGCTTCGAGCACTACCGCAACGACGGCGCGGACGAGGCAGCACGACGCCTCGCCGGGCGCCCGCTCACGCTTCTCTCTCGCCGGGCCGTCGGTCCGGAGACGTCGAACCAGTGGATGCTCTGCTACCAGCGCATCGCCGCCGAGGAAGGCCGCCCGTGACCCAAGCCGTACAGGACTCGACCTTCGCCGACTTCCAGAACGACGCCCTGCTCGCGCGCGGCGGGTCGGAGGGCGGCCCCGAGGGGATGGAGGGCGCGCAGAAGGTCGCGCAGCACGAGGACGCGGCGCACGAGAAGCGCAACTGGGTGCGGCTGTCGTACGACTGCAACAACCGCTGCACCTTCTGCCTCGACTCGAACGCGCACGACGGGACGATGCGCAAGAACATGGACATCAAGGTCCAGATCATCGAGGGGCGGAAGCGCGGCGCCCAGCGGCTGATCCTCTCCGGGGGAGAGCCGACGATGCACCCCAACTTCCTGGACTTCGTGCGGCTCGGCAAGCGCGCCGGCTACCCGAAGGTGCAGACGGTGACCAACGGGCGCATGTTCCGTTACCCGGAGTTCCTGGAGACGGCGGCGCGCAACGGGCTCGACGAGATCACCTTCTCCCTGCACGGCCACACGGCGAAGCTGCACGACGCGCTGGTGGGGACGCCCGGCGCGTTCGTGGAGGAGGTGGAGGGGCTCAAGGCGGCGCTCGCGGCGCAGCGGTTCATCATCAACATCGACATCGTGATCAACAAGCAGAACGTCCGCCACCTGCCGGACATGCTGGAGACGTTCATCTCCTGGGGCGTGAAGGAGTTCGACCTGCTCCACGTCATCCCGTTCGGGAACGCCTGGAGCAACGCCCGGCACCATCTGTTCTACGATCTCGACGGGAACCTCCAGCACCTGCAGCGCGCGTTCGCGTACGCGCGTCGGCCCGACATCCACATCTGGCTGAACCGCTTCCCGCCGCCGTACACCGAGGGGTTCGAGGAGCTGATCCAGGACCCGTACAAGCTGAACGACGAGGTGCGGGGGCGGCGCGAGGAGTACGACCGGTACCTGTCGCTCGGCCAGAAGCTGCACTGCCGCGAGGCCGAGCGCTGCAAGCACTGCTACCTGCAGAGCCTCTGCGACACGCTGGACGAGGCGATCGCCACCCGGAGCGAGGAGACCGTCGACGTGCTGCGCTTCGCCGGGGAGCCGCCGCTGGCAGGGAAGCTGCCGACGGCGAAGGTGGCGCGGCTGGTGGCGCCGGATCTGGAGGGGGCACGGCGGCTCGCACTGGCGGCAGCACCCGCGGAGATCGAGCTGGAGCTGGCGGAGTACCGCGGCATCGCAGAGGCTCTGGAGCCGGGCGGGATGCTGTTCGGCAAGACGCTGGTCCGCTGCGACACGGCGCGGCCCGAGGCGCTGGAGCGGCTGCTCGCGCTGCCGGGGGACTTCGAGATCGGCGTGTTCCTGACGCAGGAGACGGCGCCGGTGCTGCTCGGGCTCGAGGCGGAGGCACGGCGGCGGGTGCTGGTGGTGCAGCGCAACCACGATCGGGTGACGGACGCGCTGGACAACGATGTGGATCTGCCGGCGTTCTTCGCGAAGCTGCCTGCCGAGGTGCCCGTGGAGAACGTGCCGCGCTGCCTCTCGGGGAGAGCGCCACGGCCGACGCGGCAGGTGCTGGACGTGGAGATGCTGGGGCAGGACGCGCGGATCGACATGAACCGCTACACGCAGCGCTACGTGGCCGACGGCTATTACACCAAGGCGCTGGGCTGCAAGGACTGCGTGGAGAGCACGCGGTGCCGGGGGATGCACATCAACTGGGTGCGAGCGCACTCGTACGCAGGGCTCCAGCCGATCCGGGAAGGGGTCCAAGAGGGGGCGGTCGGCGCCGTCGCGGAAGCGGAGGCGAAGACGGCAACGGCGCTGGGAGTCGCGCCCGTGCAGACCTGAACCCTGCGGCCCGGGGCTTCGACCACTTCTCAGGGCAACGAGCGTCAGGTGGCCCCGGAGCCGCGCGCCTGCCTCGGGTGGGACGGCTGGCTGGCGTCGTGAGAGGTTCCCCGATGACCGGGCGGCGCCTGGCCTGACCCAGCAGAGCGCGTCCTTCTACGGCTTGCAGGCGCGCTCCGCGGGTTCAAGATCGTCATGAGGCGATCATGACCGATCCAGCGAGCACCCATCCGACCTCCTCGGCTCCTTCCCGAGCGCCCCTCTACATTGGCTCGACACGGGGCCTCTTCGTCGCCCGGGCAGAGGGCGATCGCTACGTGGCCAGGCCGCTCGGGCGGCTGCCGCTCGATCCCGATCGCGCGTGGGCCGAGCTGGCGAGGAAGGCCGCGGCCTCGATGGGGGAGGCAGGTTCGGACGTGGCGATCCCGAAGGGAGGGCTCGTCGTCGACGTGCAGCAGCCCGGGCGTCTCTACGTGGGGACCACGGACGCTGGCGTGTACCGGAGCGATGACGCAGGAGAGACCTGGACGCCGGACAGCGAGGGCCTCGGGGCGATGCGGATCTGGTCGCTGGTGCAGCACCCGGTGACGGGCACCCTGTACGCCGGCACCGAGCCCGCGAACCTGTACCAGAAGCACCCTGGCGACGCGCGCTGGGCACCTTGCGGGTCGATGTCGAGCTTGCCGCGTTACGAGGAGTGGACCTCGCCGAACCAGCCTCCCTTGCCGCGGGTGAGGGGAATCGGGCTGGATCGAGCGCGGCCGCGCACCATCGCGGCGGCCATCGAGGAGGGCTGGATCGTCCGCAGCGAGGACGGGGGCGAAACGTGGGAGAACCTGACGGTGGGGATGGAGTTCGACGCGCACTCGGTGGTGCTGCCCTCGGAGGCGCCGGAGGTGATGCTGGCGACGAGCGGTGACGGGTTCTACCGGAGCGACGATGCTGGCGCGCACTTCCGGCGGTGTCGGCAAGGGCTCGATCGGACGTACCTGTCTCCGCTGGTGATGCACCCGGCCAGGCAGGAGACGCTCTTCGTGTTCGCGGTGCGCCGTCCGCCGCCGGCGTGGTTCGATCCGACGCGGGGAGGCGATGGCGCCTTCTACCGGAGCGACGACCAGGGCGAGACCTGGCGGCGCGTGGGAGACACGCCGTTCATCCCGGGAGGGAGCTTCGCGGCGTGCGTCGATCCCGGTGATCCGGACACGGTGTGCGCCGGGCTGACCGACGGAACGGTGTGGATGACGCGCGACGGGGGGGACCATGTGGAGCATGTGCTGGAGGGGCTCGGCATGGTCTGGGTGATCGCCTTCGGTCTCAGGGCCTAGCGCGCCGGCCTTCCCGGCCTCGGACGAGCGTCGCGAGCACGCCGAGGGAGGCGATGGCGGCGAAGACCAGGAAGGTGGTCCTGAAGGCGGTGGAGAAGGTCGCCTCCAGGGGGGCCATGCGCTCGGGGGTGGCGCCGCTCTCGCGGAGGCGGGTCAGCTCGTGGCCAGCGAAGGCGCCGCCGAGGCTCGGGAAGATGGCGCCCGCGAGCGCGACGCTCATGCTCTGGCCGATGACCCGGCCTGTCGCCAGCAAGCCCGAGGCGACGCCCTGCTTGTCGGTCGGGGCGGCGCCGAGCAGGGCGCTGTTGTTCGGTGCCTGGAAGAGGCCCTGGCCGATCGCGGTGACGACCAGGCTACCCACGATCGCGGAGATCGAGCTGCGGGCGTCGAGGTTGCCCGTGAGCAGGAGGCCTGCGCACCCCAGGGAGAGGCCCGCCGCGGTGAGCCAGCGGGAGCCGAGCCGGTCGGCGAGCGAGCCGCTGAGCGGGGCGACCACGGCGAGGGTGAGGGGGAGGGGGGTGATGAGGAGGCCGGAGGTCTGCACGGAGAAGCCGCGGAGCTGCTCCAGGTAGAAGGGCATCATGATGCTGCCGCCGAAGAGGGCGAAGAAGCTGAGGACGAGGCTCACGCTGGAGGAGGCGAAGACGCGGTGGCGGAAGAGGGTGAGGTCGATCAGCGGGGCAGGGTGACGACGTTCGTGCACGAGGAGGACGCCGAGGAGGAGGAGGGCGGTGCCGAGGAGGCCGAGCAGGAGGGGTGAGCGCCAGCCGAGCTCCTGGCCGAACGAGAGGCCTCCGGTGAGGGCGGCGAGGCCGCCGCCGAGGAGGCAGGCGCCAGGGAAGTCGAAGCGGCTGTGGCTGCGGCGGAGACGCTCGGTGAGCAGGGTGAGCGAGGCGAGGATGCCGAGGGCGCCGACGGGGACGTTGACGTAGAAGATGTAGCGCCAGCTCAGGTGGGCGGTGATGAGGCCCCCGAGGGTCGGGCCGGCGCTGACCCCGAGGGCGACGAAGACGGCGTTCAAGCCGAGGGCGCGCCCGCGTTCGGAAGGGGGGAAGGCGCGGGTGAGCATGGCCGGGCTGACGGCCATGAGGAGGGCGCCGCCGATGCCCTGGAGGCCGCGGAACGCGACGAGCATGCCGAGGGAAGTGGCCGCACCACACAGGGCGGAGCTGGTGGTGAACAGGGCGAGGCCGGCGATCCAGACGGCCTTGCGGCCGAACATGTCCGCGAGTCGGCCGGCGGTGAGGGTGAGGGCGGCGAGGACGACGAGGTAGGCGATGATGACCCACGCGATGGCGCCGCTGAGGGGGACGTGAAAGTGGGCGGCGATCGCGGGGAGGCTGATGTTGACGATGGAGGTGTCGAGCGTGGCCATGACGACGCCGATGGCGACGATGGCGAGCACGGTCCACTTGCCGGCTTGCTCCTCGGCGGGTGCGGGCGCCGGCTGCTGGGAGGGAGGGGCGGTCGGCGTCGTGGGCTGCACCGAGGGGAGCTAAGCCGGCAGCGCGCGGTGCGTCACGCCAGGGGAGGGCGGAGGAGGGGGACGGGAGGGGCCTGAGGGGTCGTGGTGCAGCGTTGATGGGCCTCGGTTCAGCGTGGCCAGGTCTGTCCGCAAAGGAGGTACACCGCGCGCTCGGATGGCCACTCGTGGCCGTGTGGACACGAGGTGAGTCGAGAAGACGCTACGTGCCGTCACCGAAGGGAGCGAGCTTGCCGCCTGCGACGTGTGGCGTGGCGACGAGTCTTCCTCACATGACCGACAGATTCTCGCTCCTGCACTCAATTGCCAACGTTCGTCTCCCTATCACGTCCTCTCCGTGGGCGTATGTCGCCACGCTGGCACGCTCGTTGAATCAGGGGATGGTCAGCCGTGCCCGTTTTGGCGCGGCGTCGTTGACGGTTCACCCGTGATCTCCGCTGCGGTCTCGGCTCGTGCGCACACCGCGGAAGGGACGAGGAGCGCGATGGCGAAGCGAATCATTGTGTTATCGGGTCCTGTGGCATCGGGGAAGACCACCTTGGGAGATGCCCTGATCGCGCGCTATGGTTTCGAGCGGCTGAAAACTCGCGATCTCATACGTTCGTCGTCGAAGACTGCGGAGGAGAGAGCCGCGCTCCAGGAGGCGGGGGAGGCTCTCGATCGAGAGACGGATGGAAAGTGGGTCGCTCAGGAACTCTCCAGAGTGCTCTCGGGGCCATCCCGCGATGCAACCGTCATTGTAGATGCCGTTCGCATCGAGAAGCAGATCGAGGCGATTCGCGAAATCTTCGGCCTGCATGTCATCCACGTGCACGTCAGAGCCCCAGGAGAGGTGCTTGCCAACCGCTATGCGCAACGAAGGGGGCGTGTCGCCGAGCTGGCGTCGTATGACGATGTGCGGGCGAACGCAACGGAGCGTGATGTGGAGAGCCTTGCGAGTATCGCCGATGTCGTCATCGACACTGCGCGTTGCTCCGAACATGACGTCGTCGTGCGTGTCGCGAGTCATCTGGGGCTTTACGGCCGCGGAATCGAGCGGCTCGTGGACGTGGTCGTCGGTGGTCAGTTTGGTAGCGAGGGCAAAGGGCACATCGTGTCGTACCTCGCACCGGCCTATGACCTGTTGGTTCGGGTCGGCGGACCGAATGCGGGTCATACCGTTTACGAGCGGCCGAAGCCCTACACATTTCATCTCCTTCCCTCCGGGACCCGACATGGCTCTGCCCAGCTACTGCTCGGACCGGGGGCGGTGATTCATACCGAGACGTTGCGCAAGGAAATCGAGGAGTGTCAGGTCATGCCGGGCCGGCTTTTCATCGATCCCCAGGCCATGGTCATCGACTCTCACGACTCTGCGCTCGAGGCGCAGATGCTCACGGGGGCCATCGGTTCGACAGGGCAAGGGGTCGGCGTTGCAACTTCGCGAAAGGTCTTGCGGACAGCAGCAGCGCCTGCAGTTCAACTCGCTCGGGATGTCCTGGCCCTGCAGCCCTATCTCCGATCTGCACGGGAGGTACTGGATGATGCCTTTTCCGAAGGGCGAAAGATCTTGCTGGAAGGAACTCAGGGGACAGGGTTGAGCCTCCACCATGGCGCGTATCCGTATGTCACCTCTCGTGACACCACGGTGAGCGGCTGCCTGGCGGAAGCAGGGATTGCTCCCAGCCGGGTCCGCAAGATCATCATGGCGTGTCGCGCCTATCCGATCCGGGTTCAGAACCCACAAGGAGGCTCTTCGGGTCCTCTGGCTGGAGAAATCGGCTGGGATGAAGTGGCGAGGCGCTCGGGCTTGGATGCCGAGGAGCTACGGAGCATCGAGAAGACTTCCACCACGCGACGTGATCGACGGGTCGGAGAGTTCGATTGGTCTCTGCTGCGAGGTGCGGTGAGCTTGAATGGGCCGACTGACATCGCTTTGACCTTCGTGGACTACATCGATCGCGAAAACAAGAAAGCGCGCCGGTTCGAGCAGCTCACCCCAGAAACCATTCGTTTCGTCGAGGAGATCGAGCGTGTTGCTTCGGCCCCCGTCTCTCTCATCACCACGAGGTTCGACGTGCGCAGCATCATTGATCGGCGGAGCTGGTGATGGGCGTGACACCTGCAACGCTCGTTGCTCACTACCCTCGCCTCTATCACATGGCCGAGGCTGGAAGCTGGCCGGGAATCCTGCGTCATGGCTTGCTCAGCACGAGTTCCCTCCTGGACCTCTTCGAGGTCCAGGGTGACGCCCGATACGCTCTTGAGTCGTCGCATCGGCCGGCGTCCAGGAAGATCGAGCATCGCATCCACGGTGCCGCCGTGATTCGCGATCAGCTACCCATGGACGACAAGGGCCTCGTGCGAGCGCTCATGGACGGACTCACGCCGAAGGCGTGGTACGAGCTGCTGAACGGCAAGGTCTTCTTCTGGTTGTCCCGCGCGAGGCTCGACACGTTGCTCCAGGCACGCGCCTACCGAGACAAGCGCCAGACGGTGCTCACGGTGGACACGGCGCGGCTGCTGGAGCGGCATGCTCATCGCACGCATCTTTCCCCCATCAACAGTGGGGCAACGAAGCCGGTTCCCCGGCCACGTGGGCGCGACACGTTCTTGCCGCTGTCAGACTATCCCTTTGATTCCTGGCGAGCGAAGCGAGGTGTCCGCGATGCCGTGGTCGAACTCACGGTGGAGCGGGGAGTGACCGATATCGCTGAGCTGGTCGTGCATGTCGAAGAGGTGGGCGGGGGAATCGAGCCGGTGACCCTGTGGGCGTGAGCCTCGCCGTGGCGTGGGCTGGTGCGGGGTGCACCACGGTGTCGATGCGCGTCAGGGAGCCCGCTCGGAGCGCCGGGTGTAGTCGTCCTGTGGGGCGAGGGCGAGGTGGGAGACGAGCCCGACGAGACCGATGGCCTGGGTGCGGAGCAGGTCGACGTCGATGAGTTCTCGGATGGGACCGGCGTCTTTCTCGACGCTCAGCAGGTAGTTCGGTCCGGCGATGAGCTGCACCAGCGGCGCGACCTCTTGCCACTCGGTGCCGGAGCCGATGGGAAGGGTGGAGCGGGCGCTGAGGATCACGCGATCGAGGCGCTCGGCGAAGGTGACGGCTGCCTCGATGGGGGCCACGGTGGGCTCGGTGGTGGTCACGAGGAAGAGCTCGGGGCGTCCGGTCGTCGCGTAGCGGCCTTGTTCGTCGGGGAGTAGCTCCCGCGCGCCGAGGTGCTCGACTTCCACGGCGGACACGATGCGCTCGCGCACATCGCTCGGCAGGGTGTCGACGTGCTGGCGTAGAGAGACGTTGCCCGGGAAATGGCCACCGTGGAGCAGCACGTGAAGGTCGGCGGGGCGCTCTGCGGGAGGGAGCGAGCAGAAGTGCGTCACGGCCGCCTGGATGCCGACGGCGCCGTCCTCCTCCAGAAGGTTCGTCCCATCGGTGTGGGTGCTGAGTGCGACGAGGCGCTCGCGCCCTTCGGCGGGGATGCGGGCGACGAGGTTGTCCATCGTCCCGGTGGCGCCGGTCGCCACGAGCCGCAGGTGGCCGCGGATCCCGCCCCACGCCACCGTTTCCTCGATCGCGGCACCCGCGGAAGGGGAGACGTAGACGCTGGGAATGCCCAGCTCGTCCGGGGTGATCGGGCCGAACTGGTCCACCACGTAGGGATCCTCGGAGGGGAGCACGGCGACGAGGCCAGCGGCGCCTGCATCGCGGAGCGCGAACGCGATCTCGGTGATGCTGGTGAGCACCGCGAGCGGCATGCGCGGGGCGTGCGAGGGGAGGGACTCGCCTCGATCGACGACGTGGTAGAAGCTGCCGCGCAAGAGGCCGAGGGGGAGGACCGGGACGGGGAGGCGCACGACGGCGAGCTTCCCGGCCACGTCGTGAGCGTCGAGGCCTTCGGCGAAGGGTTTGCCGTCGAGCCGGACGCTGGTCACGCTCACGGTGGGCGGTGGCAGGATGACGAGGTCGGCGTGGACGCCCTGGGCCGGTGTGCTGCCGGAATGAGGGGTCGCGCGCAGGACGTCGATCGGGATGGGCGTCTCGGGGCCGGTGAGTTCGAGCGAGACCTTGGACGCTTTCCAGTCGAGGAAGCTGAAGGGCTCACGCTGGATGTCGACGGCGCAGGTGGTATGCAACCACGCTTCGAGGCGGTCGACGTAGGCGCGATGAGACGGCGAGCCCGTGGGCATGAAGCCGCCGTCGAGGGACGCGCGGTCGTCCAGCCAGCGCTCCAGCACGGAGATGGGGGGGACGGCTGTGTCGTCGATGACGGGGGGAGGCTGGACCGTCGTGGAGCCGCATGCAGCGGTCGAGGCGACGGCCGTGAGGGTGAGCGCGGCGAGCGCGCGAAGGGAAGAAGCAAAGCGTCGGACGGGTCCGGCGTACATCAGGGCATTCTACCCTGGTGGGACGTCGGACCTCGACGGGGGTCAGGGCGTGGCGCCGATGAGCCGGCAGCCGGAGACGTGTCCGGTCATCCAGTCGTTCGTCTGGTCGAGCCAGGATCCCTCGGAGGACCACCGCACGCTGGGCCGCTTGAACGAGCCCTCGACGTTGAAGGTGCACTTCACCGAGAAGCGGCCGAGGGGCAGGTTGCCGGCGAGCGCGGGATCGCTCCACACGCCGGCGGCGAGGAACTGCACGCCGTCGACGGTCGTGTACGGGCGCAAGAGGAGCTTGTCGTCGTTCGGGTCACCCTTCGACCAGGGCTTGGCGGGAGCCTCGAAGCCGCAGTGGCGCTCGTTCTGCTCCTGGGGTGACCAGCAGGAGAGGTCGCGCTTGTCGCTGGCCACCAGGGTGATCTCCACCTGCGTCTTCGAGCCTGGCTTCCAGGCGACGGCGCCGCGCCCCCCGGTCTCCTGGCCGAAGATGGCGAACGCTGCAGCCAGGCCGCCGATGATGAGCACGAACAGCAGCAGGCTCTTGCCCAGCGCACCGCCCTGGACCGGGAGGGGCGGTGGCGGGAGCGCGCGGGGGGTCGGCCGTCCCTTCGCCCTTGCGCGCCCTTCGCGGGCAGGGGCCTTGGCTTTCTCCTCGGAGGCCTCGTCGGCGTCGTTCTCGGAGGCCTCGTCGGCCGTCTCGGAGGCTTCGTCGGCCGTCTCGGAGGTCTCGTCCGTCGCCTCGGTGTCGGCGTCGCGTTCTTCGGACGACGTCTTCGCGTCGACCGGCTCGTCGTCACCGGGGCGCTTTTTGCGGCTGTCGCTCTTCGCCATCTCGGGCGCTTTATGTACCCGGTGTTGCCCAGGACTCAAGCGCTCCGGTGTCTCGACCCGCTTCCTGCTCCGAACCCGGCCTGGCTGTACTAGCCTGCGCCGCATGGCACGACAGATGAGCATCCCGCGGACCCGCATCGTGGGTACCGGGCATTACCTGCCCGCGACCATCGTGGACAACGACGCGCTGGCGAAGCGCCTCGACACGACGGACGCCTGGATCCAGGAGCACACCGGGATCCAGCGGCGGCGCGTCGCGGCTCCGGGCGAGGTCACCAGCGACATGGCCGCAGCCGCCAGCCGCGCGGCCCTGGAGGCGGCCGGGCTCACGCCGGCGGATCTCGACATGATCATCGTGGCGACCACCAGCGGGGACTCGCCCATGCCGGCCACCGCCGTGCACGTGCAGCAGAAGATCGGCGCCGACATGATCCCCTCCTTCGACATCGCGGCGTCGTTCGCGGGCTTCCTCTACGCGATGACCGTCGCGGACCAGTTCATCTCCGCCGGCACGTTCAACACCATCCTGGTGGTGGGCGCGGACATGATGACGCGGCTCGTGAACCCGGAGGACCGGACCACGGTGCCCCTCTTCGGTGACGGTGCGGGCGCGGTGGTCCTCGGGCCGGCCACCGGCGACAACCGGGGCATCCTCTCCACCCGCATCCACGCGGACGGTGGCCTGACCGGCCTGATGTCGGTCCCCGCGGGCGGCTCGGCCGAGCCCGTGACGGCAGACGCGCTCGCAGGACAGCGGCACCGGCTACAGATCAAGGGCCGAGAGCTGTTCCAGATCAGCGTGAAGCACCTGACCTCGTACTCCATGCAGGCGCTCAAGGCGGCGGGGTTGACGAGCGCGGAGCTCGACTGGGTGATTCCGCACCAGGCCAACCGCAACATCGTCGATCTGATCTCGGCGCGGCTCGGCTACCCACGCCACAAGTTCATCGAGGACCTCGCCGAGACGGGCAACACGGGCGCGGCGTCGATCCCGATCGCGCTGGATGGTGCGGTGCGTGACGGGCGTGTGCAGCCGGGCCACGCGGTGCTTCTCTGCGCGCTCGGTGCCGGGATCACCTGGGGCGCTGCGATGGTGCGGATGTGATCGTTGCCGAAGGCGCCGCGAGGTCAGGAGACCTGGCGCGCTGACGGCTTTGCTGGGGGGGACCCGCGAGGGGGCGGCATACGTGGGCGTCGACGGCGTGCGCTAGAAGCCCGTGTTGGTGGCCGTGCCACTGGCGAGCGGTTCGAGGCGGAGGCGAAGGTCGAATGTAGGGACCGTGGCCCGCCAGATCCGCGCCTCGCGTCCCGACGTGCTCAGCGAGATCTGGTTGCGGTCCCCGGTTCTGTCCCCCGTGTCGTCGTAGACCAGCGTGTAGGACTTCCGCCCCTCGCTCTCCTGGGTGGAGGCGCCCGAGCGGAGCATCGAGATGCCATTGAGGTCGTCGCTGGAGCGGTAGACGTCCTGGCCGCCGCAGCGAACCGTGAGCGCGTCGACGCCGAGGGCCCCTTGCTCGTGCGTGTCGAGGAGCGTCGCCTCGGCCGAGCACGCCGTCCCTGGCGCGAGCTTCAGCCCGGAGGCACTCACGACCTGCCCGTTCCACCGCGCCTCGATGCGCTCTGGAGCGGGGGTCACCGCGCTCGGGACCTTGCCCGTGGCGCCCGCGAGTGGGGTCTGCGCGGCGGGCGTGGGAGGCGGCCAGGTGACCGTGGTGCGACGCGGCGGTGGCTCGCTGTTTCCCGCGCGCGCGGCGAGGATCAAGGCCGTGCCCGTCCCTGCCAGGATGAGGGCCACCATCCCGGCAGCGACGGCTGCCCCGTTCGCGCGAGGTGCCGGTCGGACGGTGGAGGACATCTGTCCTCGAAGCTCCAGCACGGCCTTCTGGGCCGTGGCGAGATCGCGTTCGAGCTGCTCCAGCCGTTCCCACGGCGTGGACTGCTGGGCGTGGTGCAGCGCCGAGCGCGTCTGTTGCAGCTCGCCGCGGACCTCGGTGAGCTGCTGCTCCAGGCCCTCTGCGCGTGCGCGAAGTGCGTCTCGCTCTCCCCGGTACTGGCTCATGCAGGCGTCTCCCTTCGTCAGGGTAACGCACGGGGCGTCAGCCGGCGACCGGCGAGGTGGAAAGCAGGCGGACGTCTGGCTCGGTCGAAGGACCGAGCACGTCGTCCGGCGAGCGGGCAGCCGCACGGGCGATACGGCCGTCGGGGGCGTGTGGTGGAACAGGAGGTGACGTCCAGCGCGACGTCATCGGCGAGGCGAGAGGACCTCGGAGAGAAAATTATGCGACGTGGGTTCGAGGCTCAGGCGGAGGTCGACGTGGGGGAACGTGTCGCGCCAGATCCTGGCCGTGCGTGCCGGTGAGCTCAGGGAGATCTCACGAGGGGCCCACAGCGTGTCCTCTTCATGGTCGTACACCAGCGTGTAGAGCATGGGCGAAACGAGCGCCCCGTTCCCACCCTGCTGCTCGGTGACCGCAGCGTTGCGAGGCGGTGTGCCAGAACCGGCTTCGAAGACGGTCTTCCCGTTGCAGTGGACCTGGAGATGGTCGACCTTGCTGGTCGAGCCGTACGTCAGCTCGGCGAATCCTGCCATGACGATGCAGGGGGTCCCTGGCTTCAGGCTCGGGTCGGAGGACTCCACGACGCTGCCATCCCAGGTTGCGCTCCTGAGCCCTGGTGCCGAGGCTGGAGGTGAGATGGCGCTGCGGGCGGCCAGGAGCACGAGGGCGATGAAAGCGAGCCCGACGACCAGCCGGAGATGATGCTGTCGCGGCGTCAGGTCGTGCGCACGGGGGACTTTGTTCACCGGACCTTGAAGCTGTTTCAAGGTCTGTCGTGTCGTTGCAAGCTCCTGTTCGAGCTGGTTCAGCTGGGCCTGGGACGGCGATTCCTGGGCCTCGTTCAGCGCCTTCTTCGTCCGGCGTAGCTCTTTGCGGAGTGCGGCGAGCTGTTTCTTCTGCCCCTGCGCATCCTGTTCGAGTTGCTCCACCCGGTCACGGGACGTGGACTGCTCGGCCTGGCGAAGCGCCTCTTGCGCGCGCTGTAGCTCTTCGTTGACCTCGGCGAGCTGTTGCTCCAGCCCATCCGCACGGGCGCGAAGAGCTACTCGGTCGTCCCGGAACTGGCTCATGCGTGCATCCTCGTTCCAGGATAACCCATCTGCAATCCGCCGATGAGCGGACTCCGGGGAGGAGTGAGGTGGGAGGAGACGGCCTGCTGCACGGTCGACGGGTCGAGACGTCTCGGGTCAGATGGCCCGTCACTCGAACTCGATGCTCACGTGCCCGCGCAAGAGCTCATCAAGAGATACAGGCTGAAGCCCACGGCGAGCAGCATGATGGAGACGAGAGCATCCCTGGCGGTGAGCTCCGGGCGCATGGGAACGAAGCGGATCGTCTCGTCCAGGGGGATGATCTCCGTCTTTCCCCGTCGTCTCTTCAGGGCTTCCCGGGCCGTTGCGAGTTCGCGCTCGAGTTGCTCCACCTGCTCGGGGGAGCTGGACCTCTGAGACCGGTGCAGCGCTCGCTGCGAGCGACGCAGTTCTTTTTGGAGCTCGGCGTTCTCTCGCTGCTGCTCCTCCAGGGCCTTCTCGAGGTGCTCCAGCCGCTCCTGGGGCGCGGCCTCCTGGGCCTGGGTCAACGCTTCCTGCGTCTCGGTCAGCAATTTCTGCGTCTGGCGCAGCTCTCGGCGAATCTTGACGAGCTGGTGCCTCTGGCCGGCCTTGCTCTGTTCGAGTTCCTCCAGACGCTCTCGGGGAATGGCTTGCTCGGCGTCGCGCAGCGCAGCTTGCGACTGTCGCAGCTCGTCCTGTACTTCGGCGAGTTGCCGCTCGAGGTTCTCCGTGCGAGCGCGGAGGGCCACTCGATCGTCTCGGAACTGACTCATGCAGGGGGGCCTCCGCTGCCAGGATAGACCACCTGCCCGTCGCTACGAGCGGTGATGCGCAGGAAGGAACTGGACCCGAGCGGGTCAGGGATGCGCACGTCGCCCGGGAGGGCCTGCCTTCCGAGCGACGTGCGCGGGCATCAGGGGCGCGTGGCGAGCCAGTACAACGTGTTCGTGCGGCTGTTGCCGTCGTCGTAGCTGGACAAGGTCGACGCTTCGCTCCAGGCGGCGTTCTTGTCGATGACGCCGTGGGCCATGTACATGAACCCGCGCCAGCCCTGCGACGCGCTCGTCGCGGCGGACGCCATCTGCGGCCAGGCGTCCTGGATCCAGGCCGGGTTGAGCAGCGCCTCGGACACCGGGGTGAAGGGGATCATCTGGATGCCGTAGACCAGCTCGGGGTTGGCACCGAAGAAGGTCACTGCGTCGACCTTGGTCCCCCAGAGCACGCCGACCGCGTGGAAGTCGCGGAAGGGGGCGGGGTAGATGGTGTCGGCGTTGCGGACCTGCCAGTACCGCTGGGTGCTGTCGATCTCCATGGCGAGCAGCACGCGGCTCAGGTTGCGCAGGTTCGTGTTGCTGGTGGCCTGGCCGTAGAGCGCCGTCGAGTACCAGGCGTTGACGGCCTCGGAGGTGGATTCCTGGTTGCGGGCGTCGCCGAACACGAACAGCCCGGCGGCCCAGCTGTGACCCTCGTAGAAGTCGAAGTTCCGGAAGGGGGTGAAGTACGGATCGGAGGGGCTGGGATTCATGATGTCGCGGACCAGCGCCATGACCCGGCCTCCGTAGGTGGTCGCCCACGCCGGATCCTCCCGCGCGATCACCGAGGCCGCGTAGAGGTGATAGCCATAATGGAAGTGGTGATCGTTGTAGTATCCCATTCCGAAATCGGCGGACGGATCGTTGCGTCCTGCAGCCGTGATGAGGCCGCCCCAGGTGCTGTCATAGCGGAGCGGGTTCCCGTTGGTACCATTCAGCCATGCATTCACCAGGGGCTTGAGCCGGGTGACCAGGGTGGAGGTGATGTCGGTCCGGTTGACCGCCCTGGCGATGACGGCGAGCCGCGCCAGCTTGGCGAGCTGCTTGCCACCGAAATAGGGATCGTTGCTCACGGTGGTCGCGTCCGGCTGGAACGACTGATCGGCGAGGAGCGCGCTCTCGACGGCGGCGCGCCGTGACGCATCGATGGCCCTGGGGGCGTCGAAGTCGGTGGCCGGGAGCGGGTAGCTCAGCGTCCACGAGTTGCCCGCGATGCCCCTCAGCTCGCCGCGCAGCGTCGTGTAGGTGAGGGAGGTGGTGGTCGCGCCGGACAGGCGTGACTGGTGGTGCGGCATGGCCATGGTGAGCAGCGTGCCGGAGCCGGTCCTGGTCCACTGGTACGTCACCGTGGCCGTGTTGCCGTTGACGCTGGCACCGAACGAGCCGCCGGTGGGGATGGCGGCGGCGTGCTGGTCGAGCACCGTGGCCGCGGCGGCGCTCTGGCGCAGGGCCACGCGCAGGGCGCCCGTGTACGCCGAGGTGGCGCTCAGGCCGGACGTGGCCACCGAGAGCGTGATGTTGCTGGTCGCGTAGAGGAGCCAGGTCTGCCCGTTGTTGAGCGTGATCTCGAAGCGGGTGCCGCTCACGTTGCCGCTGCCGCTCCCGTTCACCGAGAGGATGGCCGGCCCGCCCGTCGTGATTCTCGGCCGCAGCCCTGCGTACTGCGCCGTCACGTAGGGCGCGCCGTACACGATGGGGGTGGTCATCGAGCCGCCGGAGGCATTCCACCGGAGCGTCGCCGAGAGGGCATCGTGGCCCGTGAGCACGTGGCCGGAGAAGGTCTCGACGGCGCCGAGCTGGACGTGGACGTCCGCCCCCGTGGTGATGGAGAGCGCGGCGACCATGCGTCCGGGCAGCGACACGCCGAGCGTCTGGGCCTGCGCCTTGACGGTGTACGGCCACTGGGGGATGCGCTCGTCGCCCGAGCCGAGGACGACGTTGAGCCACGACGCGTTGGTGGGGCGAGCGCCACCGATCGAACCCCATAGCCCCGTGGGCTGAAGGGGATGGGTCACGTTGGTGAAGGGCGGGGCCGTGGTGGCGAACGCCTGGCCAGGGTTGTACGTCCAGGCGCCGCCGCTCCCGCCACCGCCGCCGGTCCCTCCGCTGCCGCCGCTCCCGGTCGTGGCGCTGGTGGAGGAGGTGCTCGTCGTCGCGCTCGAGCTGCTCGTCGCCCCTGGGCAAGAGCCGCTGCCGATCGACCCCTGGAACTGGATCCAGTTCAGGTTCACGAAATCCGCGGGCTGGCCGCTCTTGAAGACGACGTAGAGGTCGTGAATGCCCGAGGCCTGCACGTTGGCCGGGACGGTCTGCCACGATTGCCAGCCACCCGTGCTGCCCACCGAGAAGGAGCCGATCAGCGTGCCGTTCACCCCGCCGAGCCGGTATTCCACGAGGCCGCTCACGCCGGCCGACGCGCCGGAGGCCACGCGGGCCTGGACGTTGTTGGCACCCGGTGAACCGAAGTCGACGGCATTGAAGCGCAGGTAATCGCCATTGGCGATGCTGCCGGCGTTCTGTCCCCCGCCCGTGTCGGTCGTCGTCTCGAACGTCACTCCTTGCGAGGCGTTGGCGCTCTCTGCCTCGATCCTCGCGTACGGGTTGCGTGCACCCGGGCAGAGCGCCATCTCTGCCTCGTCGAACTCGTCGAACTCGTCGTCCCCCGGGGGAGCCACGCACGCCGCGCCGATTGCACCGACGCCTCCCAGCAACGCCAGGAAGCCCAGGATGCGGGTCGGGGCGCCCGGCCGATGACCACCCACGCCCCCGACGCGGGCGCCGCGCGCCCGTCGCTCTCCCCCTTGGATGCTAATCGCTCGTGCCGACGCCTTGCTCGTACGCTGCATTCAGTTCTCCTCGCTGCTCGCGATCCGCGAGCACACCTGTGGCCCGAAGCGAGCTTGCACAGCCCGCAGCGAACGCCACTCTGCGATTTCGTTGGCGCAAGGTAAAGGCACCTGTTCTTGCGCACGAGGTGGCTGCAATTTGCTGCGCAGTGCCGGGTTCTCGGCGGCGAATGATTGCAAATTGCCGAGCTGGTGCGAAAGGAACACCTGTCCCTCCTCGCGCATACATCACTCATCACGGCGGCCATCATCGCGTCGAAAGATTCGCCTCCGCGTCGTCGCCTCTGCGACATGTCTCACAGCGAGCGATAGGGCGCGAGACCGCATCATTGCATGCTTTCGCTGCGGTCCTTTCACCAGTTGCGGAATCCACGAATTCATTGATTCGACGACGGTGTGCGATGCCGTGCGTTCGGTCGCATTCGCTTCCGTGCGACCGACCGGCGTGGCGTGCCGTCCTCGCTCCTGGTCACCACGCGGCTGCTGACGACGTCGTCCGTGGGGGGCCCCGGTGCGGCCGCCGACGTCGACGAGGTCTCTCTGAAGTCTCGCCAGTCCGACCGAAAAGACCGCCATTCGTCACCGTTCCGCCAGGCGTCATGCTCCGGGGGTGGCTGAGAACCGTGAAACCTCCGTCGCTTGCACGCGGCGGGCGCTGCTGGGCTGGGGAGCCCTCGGGGCAGGCGCGCTCCTCGGCACGGGCTGTGGACATCAGCAAAACCGGGGAGCGGCTCGGCCACACCAGCACCTGAAAGGCGACGAGGAGAGAATGAATCAGGATGTCGTGATCGTGGGAGGGGGCCCTGCGGGCCTCAGCGCGGCGCTCACCCTCGGGAGGAGCCTCAAGAAGGTGCTGCTCTGCGACGGAGGCATCCCGCGTAACGCGGCGGCCGCGGAGATGCACAACTTCGTCACCCGAGACGGGACACCCCCGCGCGAGTTCCGGCGGATCGCCCGCGAGCAGCTCGCCGCGTACGAGTCGGTGACGCTGCGGGACGGGCTGGTGGTCGATGTCGTGCGCGAAGGCGAGTTCCTGCGCGTCACGATGGACGATGGCGCCTCCCACCTCACCCGGCGGGTGCTTCTCACCGTGGGGGTCGTCGACGTGATGCCCGACATCCCCGGCGCCCGGGAGCTGTGGGGTCACAGCATCGCCCAGTGCCCCTACTGCCATGGCTTCGAAGTCCGGGGGCTCCCGTGGGGCGTCGTGGCGACCAGCGCACCGCTCGCCGAGCATGCGCTGCTGCTCACGGGCTGGACCGATGATCTCGTGGTCTTCTCCGAGGGGGTGGAGCTGCCACCCGACATCCTGGACCGGCTCTCCCGGGCGCGCGTCCGCGTGGAGCCGCGCCGCATCCGGCGCCTTCTCGGAGAGAAGATGCTGGAAGCCATCGAGCTGGAAGATGGCCATCAGGTCGCCCGGCGCATGCTGTTCCTTCGACCGGCGCAGCGACCTGCGCCCCTGGTCGAGCGGCTCGGGCTCGCGCTCGACGAGCACGGCGTCGTGCGCGTCGACGCCCAGCAGCAGAGCTCGATGCCGGGCGTGTCCGTGGCGGGCGACGCGTCCACCATGATGCAGGCAGCCATCGCGTCCGCATCGGCCGGCACGCTGGCCGCAGCCTTCTTGAACCTCGGTCTGACGGTCGAGGCCGCAGGCCGGAGAGCTTCCGTCCCGTGACCCGGCAGAGGGCCTCCGATCGCTGCTGCGCCTGCACGACGGCGGGGGCGTGTTACCCTCGGCGGGTGGCGGCCGATGCGCAGTTCCCGATCGACTCCCTCGGTTCCGACCTCATCCGTGTCGGGCGACAGCCCGCGGCGCGGTTCCGGTCGACGAAGCGTCCAGCCGTCCACTCCTACGCCGTCCTCGCGTTCCATCTGGGCGGTCAGCTCAGGATGGAGCATCACGGTGAGCTGACCCTGACGGCTGGACAGGTTCACCTGATCCCTGCTGGTGACGCGCACCGCGTGCTGGCGGCGAGCGCCGTCGACATGTGCGGGATCGCCTTTTGCCACAGCTGTCTCGCCGAGGATCGGTTTCGCGATCTTCTCGCACCGCTCGACCGTGTCCGCCGAGGGGCCTTCCCGGTCGTCGAGCTGCCGACCGAAAGGCAGTCGCACGTGCTCCACCTGCTCGAAGAGCTCGAGCGTGAACTCGCGCGCTCGGCGGGCATGCTGCCCATCGTGGCCGAGAGCCTGCTGGGCCTCATCCTGGCCGAGATCGTGCGCGCGGCGCCCGTGGAGACGACCCTCCGGGAGACGCCTCCCCTCGTCGCCGAGGCGCTCGCCTTCATCGAGTCGCGCTGCCTGGGACCTTTGACCCTCGGCGAGGTCGCCCGGGCGGTGCACCGCTCCCCCGCTCACCTGACCACGGCCGTGAAGCAGGCGACGGGGCGCTCGGTGGTCGCCTGGATCGTCGAAGGCCGCCTCGCCGAGGCGCGGCGACGCCTGCGTGAGACGGACGAGTTCGTCGAGATCATCGCCGAGCGGGTCGGCTACGCCGACGCCAGCCAGTTCAGCCGTCTCTTCCGCCGCCACCACGGCATGGCGCCTGCCGCCTGGCGCGCGCGCGAGCGGACGAAGCACCGTCCGGGATTGCTCCCCGGTGGCCTCGTCTCCGATCGCGGCGATGCCCTCGTCGCAGAAGCTCCCGCGTCCCCCTTCGTCTCCCCCCGCGGGACCGCGCCCCTCAGGGCGTGGTGAGCGCGCGGGCGCCGACGAAGCACGACGCCACGTCCTCGTCCGTGACCTCGGCCAGCGTGGCGGGCTTCCAGCGCGGCGCGTGATCCTTGTCCACCAGCACCGCGCGGATCCCCTCGCGGAAGTCGTGGCGCAGGGCCATCGCCTCGCTGAGGTGGGTCTCGATCGCCTTCACGTCCTCGTATGGGAGGCCGCGGCACAGGCGCAGGTGCCGCAGCGTCACCTTCAAGGCGGAGGGAGACATCCGCGACAACGTACTCCTCGTCGCCTCGGACCACGCCGAGCCCTCGGCTGCCAGCGCGTCGAGGATGTCCTCCACGCGGTCGGCGGCGAAGCAGCGATCGATGACCTCGGCGTGGGCGCGCAAGGGGGAGGCGCCAGGGTCCGTGGTGAAGCGCGCCAGGGTCTCGGACACCAGCCCGTGCGCATCGGCCTCGTCCCAGCGGGCACCCGTCAGCGCATCGAGCAGCGCGTCGAGCCGGTCCTGCGGGACGTGGTGCGTCGCGTACCCGAGCCACAGCGCATCCGCCGCATTGCACCGCGCACCCGTCAGGCCCAGGTAGGTCCCCGCCTCGCCAGGGAAGCGCGGCAAGAACCACCCGCCGCCCACGTCGGGGAACAGCCCGATCGCCGTCTCGGGCATCGCGAACATCAGCCGCTCCGTGACCACCCGGTGCGAGCCGTGGAGCGAGAGCCCCAGACCGCCGCCCATGCTGATCCCGTCCACCAGCGCGATGAACGGCTTCGCGTAGCGATGGATGCGGTGGTTCAGTGCGTACTCCTCGCGGAAGTACGCCAGGTGGAGCGGCTCCTCCCCCGCGGGGGACGAAGCGCCGACCGAGACGGCCACGGCGCGCACGTCGCCGCCCGCGCAGAACGCCTTGCCGCCCGCGCTCCGGATCACGACGGCCTTCACCTCGGGGTCGCGCTCCCAGGCTTCGAGGCGCGGAGCGATCTCGCGGATCATCCCCAGATCGAGCGCATTGAGCGCCTTCGGGCGATCGAGGGTCACCACGCCGAGGGGCCCGCGGGTCTCCAGCCGTACGTCCTTGCTCATGGCGCCCTGTGTACCCGATCCAGCGCACCTGGAGAATGCGTGGCGACATGGAACGCCTCGCGACGTCGAACGCCGCGACCCGTGATCGCTCAGCCGCTCGCCGTCTTCTTCTTCTCGCTCGCTCCGGCGCGCAGCTTGGGCACGCCGACGCGCCGGACGAACGCGATGAACCCCTCCATCGTCGGTGACCCATCGTCCTGCCGCCACACCATCAGCAGGCTCGTCCTCGGCCCGCCCACGAGCGGCCTGAACGACAGCCCACGACGGCCGAGCTGCCGGATCGACTCGGGCAGGATCGCGATGCCGAAGCCGGCGGCGACCATGCTGGGGATGTCGAGCAGCGGCGCCTCCTGCACGATGCGAGGAGAGAAGCCCGCCGCGCGGCACAGCGTGATGATCTGGTCGAAGAAGCCAGGCCCGCGCTGCCGTGGGAAGGAGACGAAGGGCTCATTGGCCAGGAGGGCGAGCGGGATGCGCTTTCGAGCGGCCAGGGGGTGCTCGCTCGGCAAGGCGACCACCAGCTCCTCGCTACGCACGCATTGCCGCGCGATGGTCGGATCATCGAGCGGCGCCCGCACGAACCCGACATCGATGCGCCCCTCCTTGAGGGCCTCGAGCTGCTCTTGCGGGTACATCTCCCGCAGGGCCAGCTCGACCGTGGGGAAGCGGAGCCGGTAGGCGCGGACCAGATCGATGATGCCGCTGTAAGCGAGCGAGGACAGGTAGCCGATGACGAGCCGGCCCGTCTCTCCCACGCTGGCTCGCTTGGTCTCCTGCAAGGCGAGCTCGACCGTGCCGAAGATGCGCCGGACGTGCGTGAGGAACACGCTGCCGGCCGCCGTCAGCTCCACGCCCCGAGGAGAGCGATCGAACAACGAGACGCCGATCTCCGCCTCCAGGTCCTGGATTTGCCGGCTGAGCGGGGGCTGCGCGATGTGCAGACGCTGGGCCGCGCGGCCGAAGTGTCGCTCTTCGGCGACAGCAAGGAAGTACCGGAGGTGCCGCAGCTCCATACCCTGAAGGTATAGCGCAATGCCCGACAATATATTGGACGAACGGCCGCTCCGACCCAATTGTCGACCTCACCCTCGCCGTGGCCCCGCCTCCGGGCGTCGTCGCGGGTGGAGGCAGAAGGAAGTGGCGCCATGTGGCTCGTCATCACCGCGCTGAAGCGCCCGTACACCTTCATCGTGATGTCGATGCTCATCCTCATCATGGGCATCTTCACGATCGTCCGGATGCCGACGGACATCTTCCCGAACATCGACATCCCGGTCATCTCCGTCATCTTCAACTACGGCGGTCTGCCCGCCGAGGAGATGGAGAAGCGCGTCGTCAACAACTACGAGCGCTTCCTGACGACCGTCGTCAGCGACATCGATCACGTCGAGAGCCAGTCGCTCACCGGCATCTCCATCGTCAAGGTCTTCCTCCAGCCGGGCGCCAGCGTCGACGCCGCCATCGCGCAGATCACGGCGGCCTCGCAGAGCGTGATCCGCTTCATGCCTCCAGGCATGACGCCACCGCTGGTCCTCCGCTACAGCGCCTCCAACGTGCCCATCATGCAGGCGGCGCTGGAGAGCGAGTCGATGAGCGAACAGCAGCTCTTCGACTACGGCGTCAACTTCATCCGCGCCGATCTCGCGACCATCAAGGGCACCCAGATCCCCTGGCCCTACGGCGGCAAGCAGCGCCAGATCATGGTCGACATCGATCCCCAGCGTCTCTACGCCTGGGGCCTCTCGCCGCGTGACGTGAACACCGCCCTCGGGCTGCAGAACGTCATCCTGCCCTCCGGCTCGGCGAAGATGGGGGAGAACGAGTACCCCGTCATCATGAACAGCAGCCCGGCGGCCCTGGAGGAGCTGGGATCGCTGCCCATCAAGACCGTCAACGGCAAGACGATCTTCGTGCGCGACGTCGCCAACATCCGCGACGGCAACTCGCCCCAGCAGAGCATGGTCCACGTGAGCGGCGGGCGCAGCGTGCTCATGACCATCCTCAAGGCCGGCAGCGCCAGCACCCTCGACGTGGCCGCGCGCATCCGCGAGATGCTCCCCGCCACCATGGACCGGCTGCCGAAGGAGCTGAAGGCGACCCTCCTCTTCGACCAGTCGGTCTTCGTGCGCGCCGCGGTCGATGGCGTCGTCCACGAGGCGATCATCGCCGCCGCCCTCACCGCCCTGATGATCCTGCTCTTCCTCGGGAGCTGGCGGAGCACGCTGATCGTCATCACCAGCATCCCGCTCTCGATCCTGGTCTCGATCATCCTCCTGGACGCGCTGGGGCACACCCTCAACACGATGACCCTGGGCGGCATGGCGCTCGCCGTCGGCATCCTGGTCGACGACGCCACCGTCGCCATCGAGAACATCCACCGGAACCTCGGTCAGCGGAAGCCCTTCATCCGCGCCATCGTCGACGGTGCCCAGGAGATCGCGGTCCCCGCGCTCGTCGCCACCCTCTGCATCTGCATCGTCTTCGTGCCGGTGGCGTTCATCACCGGCGCGGCGAAGTCCCTCTTCGTCCCGCTCGCGCTGGCCGTCGTCTTCGCGATGCTCATGTCGTACGTCCTCTCGCGGACGCTCGTCCCGACGATGGTGCGCTTGCTCTTGGAGCGCGAGTCCGAGGAGCACGCCCACGGCGATCACGGCCCTCCGAAGAGCTTCTTCGGGCGCATCTACGCCGCCTTCAACCGCGGCTTCGACCGCATGCGCATGGCCTACGGCGAGCTCCTCGCCTGGGCCCTCGCCCACCGGTTCGGCTTCGTCACCGGCTTCCTGGTCTTCGTCGCGGCCTCCGTCTCGCTGCTCCCCCTGCTCGGGCGCGACTTCTTTCCGAACGTGGACGCGGGCCTCATCAAGCTCCACGTCCGCGGCTCCCCCGGCACCCGCCTCGAAGAGACCGAGCGCAACATCGCCCGCATCGAGCAGACCATCCGCGAGGTGATCCCCTCCGAGGAGATCGACACCCTCATCGACAACCTCGGCATCCCGGCGAGCGGCATCAACCTCTCCCTCAGCGAGGGCGCGCTCATCTCCTCGGCCGACGGGCAGATCATGATCTCGCTCAAGCACGGGCATCAGCCGACCGAAGGCTACGTCCGCGGCCTCCGCGAGAAGCTCAACGCCACCTACCCGGACACCACCTTCTTCTTCCTGCCCCCGGACATCACCACCCAGGTCTTGAACTTCGGCCTCCCGGCCCCGATCAACGTCCAGGTGGTGGGCCCGATCGGCAAGGAGCCCGAGACCTACGAGGTGGCCGTCAAGATCGCCGAGCGCATGAAGAAGATCCCCGGCGCGGTCGACGTCCACCTCGCCCAGGTCAACGACCGCCAGCAGCTCCGCATCAACGTCGACCGCACCATGGCCGACCAGCTCGGCCTCAGCCAGCGCGACGTGGCCAGCGACATCCTCGTCTCGCTCTCGTCGAGCGGCCAGGTCTCCCCGAGCTACTGGCTGGACAAGCGCGGCGTGCAGTACCTCGTCGCCGTGCAGACCCCGCAGCACGCCATCGGGTCCCTCGACGACGTGAACGTCACCCCCCTGTCGACCGGCGGCCAGCCCCAGTTCCTCTCCAACGTCGCCCAGGTCGCGCGCGACACCGGCCCGGTCAACATCACCCACTACAACGTCGCCCGCACCTTCGACGTACAGGCCAACGTGGAAGGTACCGACCTCGGCTCCGTGGCCAGCGCCGTCAACCGCGTCATCGACGAGCTCCAGCCCGAGATGCCCCGCGGCACCAAGGCGACCGTCAAGGGCCAGGTCGAGAGCATGGAATCCTCGTTCCGGGGCCTCGGCTACGGCCTGATCTTCGCCGTCGTGCTCGTGTACCTGCTGATGGTGGTGAACTTCCAGTCGTGGCTCGACCCGCTGGTCATCCTCATGGCCCTGCCCGGCGCGGTCTCCGGCATCGCCTGGATGCTCTTCCTCACGGGGACCACGCTCAGCGTGCCTGCCCTGATGGGGTCGATCATGTGCGTCGGCGTCGCCACCGCCAACAGCATCCTCGTCGTCACCTTCGCCAACGATCAGCGCAAGGTGGGCCGCGACGCCACGACCGCCTCCCTCGCCGCCGGCATGACCCGCCTGCGCCCGGTCATCATGACCGCCTTCGCGATGATCATCGGCATGCTCCCGATGTCGACTGGCCTGGGCGAGGGAGGCGAGCAGAACGCCCCGCTCGGCCGCGCCGTCATCGGCGGCCTGCTCGTCGCCACCATGACCACCCTCTTCTTCGTGCCCGTGATGTACAGCATCCTCCGGAAGAAAGCGCCGGCCACGGATCCACTTGCGGAGAACCTATGACCCCCCGAGACGAACACCCCGCCGCCGAGACGCATCCCCCTGTCCAGCCCGCCGACGATCTCGGCTTCGACCTGCCCGCGCCGGCCATCGTCACGCCGATCCGCCTGATCGCGGTCGGCCTGATCGCCGTCGGCGTGCTCGGCGCGGCGTTCGCCACCGCGTACCTCCCGCGCCGGAGCGCCCGGATCGCGCTGGAGCAAGGCGTGAAGGCGCAGGAGGGGGCGGCGCTGCGGGTCGAGGTCCTCACGCCCAAGGTGCTGTCGAGCGATCGCGCCATGCTCTTGCCAGGCAGCGTCCAGCCCCTCGAAGAGACGGTCATCTACCCCCGGGTCAGCGGCTATGTCCGCAAGTGGCTGGTCGACATCGGCGACAAGGTGACGGAAGGCCAGCTCCTGGCCGAGGTCGACACCCCCGAGCTCGACATGGAACTGGCCCAGGCCCGCGCCCAGCTCGCCCAGGCCAGCGCCGGCCTGGTCAAGGCCCAGGCCAGCCGTGACCTGTCGAAGTCCCTCCTCAAGCGCTACCAGGCCCTCGTCCCCGAGGGCGTCGCCTCCCAGCAGGAGCTCGACCAGCGCCAGGGCCAGGCCAGCGTCGACGAGGCCAGCGTCACCGTCGCGCAGGCCACCATCGCCGCTCAGAACGCCAACATCCAGCGCCTCCGCGACCTCAAGGCCTTCGCTCGCCTCGTCGCTCCCTTCGCCGGGACCGTCACCTCCCGCACCATCGAGCGCGGCGCCCTCGTCACCGCGGGCAACGGCACCCCCCTCTTCCGCATCGCCGCCACCGACCCGGTGCGCGTCTTCGTGGGCATCCCTCAGGACGTGGCCCCCAGCGTCAAGGTCTCTGCCCCCGCCGAGATCAAGGTGCGCGAGTTCCCCGGCCAGCCCTTCCAGGGCACCGTGGCGCGCACGTCCGGCGCTCTCGACGCCGCCACCCGCACGATGAACACCGAGGTGCGCGTCCCGAACCCCGACGGCAAGCTCCTCGTCGGCATGTACGCCGAGGCTTCCTTGACGCTGCCGTCCCCGCACCGCGTGCTGGAGGTCCCCGCCACGGCCCTCTACAGCGACTCCAGAGGCCTGCGGGTCGCCATCGTCACCGCGGAGAACACGATCCACTTCACGCCCATCACCGTCGAGCGCGACACCGGCGCGACCTTGCAGATCGCGACCGGCCTCGAAGAGAGCGACCGCGTCGTGAAGCTCGCCAACGCCGAGCTGAGCGAGGGCATGGCGGTCGAGATCCTGTCTCCGAACCCGTAGGGCAGCGGACGTCGCAACGCCCCGGGAGCACGCGTGGAGCCCATGGCGCCCGGGGCCCTTGGTCGAGCCACCGTCAGCGGCCAGAACTCCGCCGACGACTGTCCATCGTGAGGCCGTTACCCAGCCGACGCCTTGTCGGCCGGGAGCCCCGTCAGCGCCTCGCTCCGCTCCCAGAGCTTCCTCGCCGTGACGTCGTCCAGCGCGTGCGCCGCTGGCCGCTTCACCTTGCGCTTCACGTAGTACTCCCCGCTCACCCCCTCCAGCTCCCGCGCGCTGGCCAGGTACACCGCCGTGTCCGCCCCTTGCTCGGGCGTCAGGAAGAACGGCTTCAGCAGGCCGATGATGCGCTTCGCCCACACCCCGTTGTTCTTGCCGAGCCCCGTCGCCACCGCCCCTGGATGCACGCTGTTCACCGTCACCCCGCTCCCGGCGAGCCGACGCGAAAGCTCTCGCGTGAACAGGATGTTGCAGAGCTTCGACTGCCCGTACACCCGCATCCACCCGTAGCGGCGCTCGTTCTGGAGATCGTCGAGATCGAGCGGCGCGAACCGGTGGGCGTCGGACGACACGTTCACGATGCGGGCCGGCGCGCTCTCCCGCAGCCTTTCGAGCAGCAGGTTCGTCAGCAGGAACGGCCCCAAATGGTTCACCGCCAGCGTGGCCTCGATCCCGTCGACCGTCACCTCCCGCTCCAGGTTCACCAGCCCGGCGTTGTTGATCAGCACGTGGATGCGCGGGTAGCGCCCGAGAAGCTCCCCTGCGACCCGCCGCACCTCCGCCTGCACCCCGAGATCGGCCAGAAAAAGGTCCGTCTCCTTGCCCGTCGCCTCGCGAATCTCGGCCTGCAGCGCTTCGCCCCGGGCGCGGTCCCGGCACACCAGCACCACCGAGGCCCCGCTCCGTGCCAGCGCGATCGCCGCCGCCTTCCCGATGCCTCCCGTCGCGCCGGTGAGCACCACGATCCGCCCTTCCATCGTATCGAACGCCATTCTGTCCTCGTCCTTTGCGGCGCAGGATAGCGCGGTGGATCCCCGTGCCCACCCCGAGCGAGCGCGCGGAGCACGGCGGCGACCGGCCTGGCGCTTGCACCTCCGCCCTCCTCTCCCCCCAGCGCGTTCCACGCCTGACGCCAGCGCGCTTCTCATCCGCACGTTTCCCGGAGGAGGTCCATGATCCGTCGCCGACTCGTCTGCTCCACCCCGCTGTTCGCCCTCCTCTGTGCCGCATGCAGCGGCCAGCCCTCGGACGACGCCACCGTGACGATCACCCCCGAGGAGCTGGAGTCGGCGGCGGCCCTCACCGGAAGCGAACCCGAGCCTGGCATCGGCGCGAGCGACGCCGAACCCGGCATCTCCTCCGCGGGCGCCCGGCAACGCTACGGCTGCGAGCCCGGCGGCGCGCTCCCGGGCCACACCTACCTCTTCGTCGACGCGGCGGCCGCGCCGGGTGGCAGCGGCGCGCGCCAGGCCCCCTTCGCCACGCTCCAGGCTGCCTACCTCGCCATCCAGAGCGGCCAGAAAGCGATCCTCTGCATCGCCGAGGGCACCTACGTCGAGCGCGTGGGCAGCCAGGCCGACCGCTTCACCTCGGGCACCGAGTACACCCTCGTCGGCGGCTTCCGGGCCGGCCAGAGCTTCGCCGAGCGCGACAGCGTCCGCTACCGCACCGCCGTGAAGGCGCCCGACCGCGCGAGCGGCACCCTCGTCTTCGGCAACGTCCGATCCCTCACCCTTGACGGCCTCGACCTCTCCGGCGGCCTCCACGGCGTCCTCATCGCGAGCGGCTACTCCGCGGGCCGGACCCTCGTCGTCCGCAACAACCACATCCACGACAACGGCATCGAGGGCCACCACGACCACCGCGGCGGCGGCCTCCGCCTCTCCGGGACGCAGGTCGTGATCGAGCACAACCTCATCGAGAACAACGCCGCGGGCGCAGGCGGCGCAGGCATCTTCATCGGCTCCTCGCCCTCCTCCGAGCGCAACACCCGCATCGGCGGCACCCTCCAGGTCAGCCCGGCCCTCGCGACGATCGCCCACAACATCGTCCGCGACAACGTCGCCCGCTACGACACCCCCCACGGCGCCGGCATCTCCGTGAGCATGAACGCCCACATCCACCACAACCGCATCGAGGGCAACCGCGGCCACGCCCCCTTGAACGGCGCCGGCGGCCAGGGCGTGGGCGGTGGCATCATCGCCCAGTACCCCCTCATCACCGTCGCCATCGAGTCCAACTGGATCGCGCGCAACGTCGCCCCCAAGGCCGGCGGCGGCATCTTCATCGACGAGGCCTCCATCGGCACCCTCGTCAACAACGTCATCGTCGACAACCAGGGCGTCGGCGCCATCTGCGTCGACGGCCGCGGCTCGGGCAACGCCCCTGACGACCGCGGCTACGCCACGATCGCGAACAACACCGTCACGGGCAACTCCGACGGCGCCGTCTACGTCCTCGACTCGACCGTCACCGCTTACAACAACGTCTTCTGGGCCAACGGCGCGCGCGACATCCTGTCCGCCACGAGCGGCGCCATCCCCGAGGACATCACCCTCGATCACAACGTCCTCGCCTCGGGCTGCACCGGCCCCGCCCTCTGCACCCTGGGCGCTCACAACCGCCTCGGCGAGGACCCCCGCCTCCTCGACCCGGCCCGCGGTGACTACCACCTCGCCCCGAACAGCCCCGCCGTCCGTGCGGGCACCTCGGCCCTCACCCCGGCCTTCGCCTGCCCTGGCGCGCTCACCACCCCCCCGCCGGACGACTACGCCGGCGTCGCCCGCTCCACCACCGCGGGCATCGACCTCGGCGCCTTCGCTCGCTGATTCCGAGCGTTCCGCCACTGTTGTCTCAGCGGTTTTTCTGCACGACCGAGGTCTGATGAGCGTGCGTGCTGCACCTCACCGTCACACAGATTCCAGCATCGCAGTGTAACGCTCGATCTTGTCCCGGAGATAACTCTCCAGCCCATCGAGATTTTCACGAAGGAACGCTGTGAATTCAACGCTGTGCCCCGTGCGGCGGAGCGCGTCCTTCAGCGATGCGCTCGTGGGCGCGTCGGCGAGGCCCTCAGCGTCCTCCGGCGATGCGCTCGTGGGCGCGCCGGCGAGGTCCTCAGCGTCCTCCGGCGGTGCACTCGTGAGTGCGCAGACCGTGTATTCACCGTATTTCGGCGGGCCAGCGTCCATTGCAATCAGATCAGGCTTGAGAGACTTGTAAGCGGCGAACCCACGACCAAAATTACTTGTAAGGCCCGCGCGAACTCGAATGGCCGGCTCGTACACGGTGCTGCGACGCTGTCCGAGTCTCTTGAAATCCTCGGTGAGCTTCTCCACCTCCTCCGTGGAGGTGTGAAGGAGGGTGTCGAGTCGCGTGTCGAGCGTGGTGCACTCCAATCGCCATGCTTCACGGGTCTCGGTTGGCGTGGCGATCGAAGGACGGCGGAGGATGAACTGCATCAGGCCCTCGCCGGGATCTCCGGGCGTGGGCGGCTGCAGGAGAGCGTAGGTTGCTGCCATATCGAGACTCACCCAGCGCAGCATGAATTCCGATTCCAGCATGCGTGCTCTCCGAAGAAAGTCTCGATCTCGCTGGCGTACGACCTTCGATGCCCACGGGCCACGCACTTCCCAAACGCCGAGATGGCGAGGCGTGTCGGCGTACCCAGGCTCCGCCTCGATTTCGCGATCGTTCAGGAAGGTCTCGACCTCGGCAAACTCGGAACCAAGCGTGACGAGCGTCAGAGTATTCGGGTTTCCTGGCCTGCCCTGACGTCGTGACTGGGCATCCAGTGATTGGCTGACGGCATAAAAGGAACTCGTGAATCCGCTGCCCTCCATGAGCACCTTCCGCACTTTTTGACGCTGCTTGGCATGGGCTGCATCAAGGCAATACCAGTAGCTCACCCGGTTCAGTCGGTTCGTATTGATCCGGACGATTCGCTCCAGCGTCGGGGGCTTTGGCACTGGCAGCGCCAGCACGATCGAGAGGCCCTCGTACCAACGTTCGAGGTGGCCGTGCAGCTTGTCGAGCCATGCGCGATCATTCGAGAGCATCACGAAGAGCGTGCGCTGGAAGTCGTGACGGCATGCATCGTTGAGCCGCTCCGCAAGGTGGGCGAGCACAGCATCAGGACCCGCTTGCCTGGCCTCATAGAACTCTTTGGGAGACATCTCCGTCCAGGGCCTGAGCATGCTGTCTTTGTGCATGTCGTCGCAGACGATGACGCGGACGCGAGAGTCGTCCGACTTGACGAATCCCCTCAGCTCTTCGAGCCAGTTCTGCGTCTTGTGCTCATCGACGAGCTTGAACACGGCGTGCCTTGTAGCGTTTTCGATTGCCTGTTCATCAGGTGAATCCGTGGCCACGAGCAGGTGCCAGAGGTTGTTGCGAAGGTCTGGCTTCGATTCGCCTCTCTTGGTGCGCTCGTAGTCTTGCGAAAGGCGGGTGCTGAACATCGATTTCCCCGAACCCTGGGGACCATGAACGAGCAGTACCGCGGCGCTACGGCGCGCGTAGACTTGGCGGAAGGCCTTTTTGAACTGCTCAGCGAGTTCCTTCCAGTGCGCGATGTCGACCTGGTAGTTCTCGTATTGATCGAGATACTCGGCGCGTGCGGGGAACTCGAGTTCGTCGTAAAGGTCAGTCATGGCCCACTTCCTCTCGTACCACGTCGCCCGCTGTCGGCGAGCGTCTTCTCGTGGGAAGCGGAGGGCCATTTCGTGAGCCCTCAAAGCTACTTGCCCTGCTGACCGGGGCGATCGGGACGCGCCCCCCGCAAGCCTGCACATCCCTGCTCGGACAGGGACCCCTCACGATGTTGGATCTACGTCGCTGAGTCTCATGCATATGGCCGGGGACTTCGCCTGCCTCCCGATGCAACGAGCGTTAGGTCCGAAGCGACGAGACATGCCTGAGTTTTACGGGTGGATCGCTGGGTGGTGAGACCCGGCGAGTTTTGCTCGGCGGTGCGGCAAGGGGGCGCTCCTCTACCGTACAAAGTCAGAGCAACAGAGTAGGCTGTCTGGTACGGCCGCCCTCTGCCAGAGGCCGAATCAGGCTGCCGCACGCGGGCGAAGGGCGCGCTTACATCGAGAAGCACTCACGCCGTCGCTCTGATTCATCACTTCTTGATCTCGGCCTCGAGCTGGTCCAGCTCCTTCTTGTAGCTGTCCGTCGTGATCTGCGTCTTCGCCTTCTCCTCGTAGTCGGCGGGCACCGCAATCTCCGTGTCGGCGACGGCCCCTTGCGCCGTCGCCACACTCGCCACCTCGGGACCGGCGTTGCCACCATCGCAGCCGACGAGCGCGAGGCAGAGGGGCAGGGGAGCGAGCCATGCAAATCGGTTCATGGGTCGTTACTTCCTGTTGTTCAGATAGGTCTTGTAGCGCGCGTTCTCTTGCTCCAGCAGCGCCTTCGCCCGCGCCGCCGTCGCCGTGTCTCCCGACGCCTCGGCGAGCGTCTGGATCCGCTCCAGCCGCGCCACCCGCTCGGCGTGGCTCTGCATCTCCTTCTTCAGCGCCTCGTCCATCGGCCGCGTCTTCAGCGTCTCGTCGAGCGCAGGCCGCTCCTTGTCGACCTGCGTCTTGCGCCGCTTCGCGTGCTCGCCGTCCTCCTGCCCTCGCGCCGCACCCGGCTGCCCCCGCGTCCCCTCGGCCTTCTCCCCGCGCTCCCCGCGACCCTGGCCTGCCTCCCCGGGCTTGCCCTGCCACTCCCCGGGGCGCTGTTCCCCGTTCTTCCCGCCGCTGGGCGGCTCTCCCGCGCGCGGCTCGCCGCTCCTGCCAGGACCAGGCCCTTCACCGGGCTTGCCGCCACGCTCCCCGTGCCCTCGGGCATCGCCCGCGCCGGGTCGCCCTTGCGCGCCACCTTGCTGCGCAGCCGTCGGCGGTTGGGCCGATGCGAGCCCCGCACCGAGCACCATCGCCGCGACCCAGGACGCGATCCATCGTGTCTTCTTCATGGCCGATCCTCTCCGGTGGGCGGCCGTCACGGACCGTGTCGCGCGGGGGCCCGACCCTCACGCCAGGCCCGTGTCCAGCCTGCCTCGCTCAGGGTGAGGGGAGGCCGTGAGGCGACGATGAACGGATTGTTTGGGATTGTGATGGCGTCTCGGCGCCATGGTCGCCCGGAGGGCGTCCCGGGGCCGCAAGGGCCCAGGAGCGCCTCGGCGACCCCTCAGCGCTGCGTGACGACCACGAATCCCTCGGCGTCCAGGGTCACGTCCCCCTGCTTCAAGAGCCGCCCCACCGCGCGCTTGAACGCCTTCTTGCTCAGCCCGAACAGCTCGTGGATCTGCTCTGGCGGCGAATCATCGCCCACTTGCGGCGTGTCCGCCTTCTGCAGCACGGCCAGCGTGCGCGCTGCGTCCCCCTCGATCTCCTCGCTGACGAAGCGGCGCAGGGTCAGCTCCACCTTCCCGTCGGGCAGGATGCTCGCCACCCGGAACCGGGCGGCCTCGCCGCGCGCGAGCTGGTTCGGCTCGCTGGCGGAGACCAGGCCCACGAACCGGCGCTTCAGGATGACGAACACCCCGATGGTCGGCTCCTTCCGCCAGGACTCGCCCTCGACCCACTCGTCGAGCTCGAACTCGCCACCGTCCTGCAGCATCTCGCTGATGCGCATGGTGCCGGTGGGGCGCCCTTGCCGGTCGAGGAACAGCCCGATGGGGTGACGCTCGCCCGGGTGCACGTCCCGGATCAGCTCCGCCATGGGCACGAGGAGGTCCTTCTGGAGGCCCCAGCGCACGAAGGCGCCGAAGGAGGTCACACCCGTGACCTCCAGGAACCTCACCTCACCGACCTCCAGCATCGGTGATTCCGCGGACGGGTCATGAGCATGCGAAGGACCCCTGGGGGCGCTGTCGTCACGCCGCGGTCCGCCATGGCGAGCACCGTCGCGCGGGCCATCGTCTCGGCGGAAGCCTTGGCGCGGGCCGTCATCGCGCCGCGGTCCGCCAGGGCGAGCACCGTCGCGCGGGCCATCGTCTCGGCGGAAGCCCTGGCGCGGGCCGTCATCGCGTCGCGGTCCGTCTGGGCGGGCGCCGTAGCGCGGGTCATCGTCTCGGCGAAAACCCTGGCGCGGACCATCTTCTCGGCGGAAGCCTTGGCGCGGACCGTCGTCGCGTCGCGGTCCGTCTGGGCGGGCGCCGTCACGCGGACCGTCGTCTCGGCGGAAGCCTTGGCGCGGGCCGTCATCGCGCCGGGGTCCACCATGGTGAGCGCTGTCGCGCGGGCCATCGTCTCGGCGAAAGCCCTGGCGCGGGCCATCGTCTCGGCGGAAGCCTTGGCGCGGACCGTCGTCGCGTCGCGGTCCGTCTGGGCGGGCGCCGTCACGCGGACCGTCATCTCGGCGAAAGCCCTGGCGCGGACCGTCATCTCGGCGAAAGCCCTGGCGCGGACCCTCGTCTCGGCGGAAGCCCGGGCGCGGACCCTCGTCTCGGCGGAAGCCCGGGCGCGGACCGTCGTCGCGCCGAGGGAACTCACGCCTCCCCTCGGCACGCGGGCCGTCGTCACGCCGAGGGGGCTCATGCCCCCCCTCTGCATGCGGACCGTCGTCTTGCCGAGAGGCCTCGCGCTGGCCCTCCGGACGCTTCATGTACACATCCGGGGCGATCTTGGTGCGCATGATCAGGTCTTCAGGTGCTCGTCGCCGAACTTCTCGAGGAACTCTTCGTAGGAGCCGTTGAACAGGCGTGCGCCCTTCTTCGACAGCTCCAGCACCCGGGTGCTCAGCTTCCCGATGAAGTGCCGGTCGTGGCTGGTCACCACCACCGTCCCCTTGAAGTCGATGAGCGCCTGGAGCAGCGCGTCGATGCTCTCGACGTCGAGGTGGTTGGTCGGCTCGTCGAGCACCACCACGTTGTTCTTCAGCAGGATGAGCTTCGCGAGCAGCAGGCGCGCAGCCTCGCCACCGGAGAGGTTCTCGGTCTTCTTCAGGCCGGCCTCGCCGCTGAACAGGAGCTTCCCGAGCACGGAGCGCACGTGCTCCAGGGGCGCGTTCGGATCGAAGCGGTGCAGCCACTCGTACGCCGAGTACCCGGCGTCGAGCGCCTCGTGGTGGTCCTGCGCGAAGTAGCCCACGTTCGTCTCGTGGCCCCAGATGATCTCGCCCGCGTCGGGTTGGTACTCGTCGACCAGCAGCTTGAGCAGCGTCGACTTGCCGATCCCGCTCGGCCCGATCACCGCCAGCTTGTCGCCGCGGCTCAGGTTCAGATCCAGCGACCTGATCACGTGGTTGTCGCCGAAGCTCTTCGACAGGCCATTCACGCGCAACACGTCGCGGCCCGAGGGCTTCTCGATCTCGAACTTGATGTACGGTCGCACCACGCTCGACCGCTTCGTCTGGATGCTGCCCTCCAGCTTCTCGATCTCCTTCACGCGCGACTGCGCCTGGCTGGAGCGGCTCGCGCTCGCGCCGAAGCGGGCGACGAAGTCCTTCAGCTCGGCGATCTTCTTCTTCTTCTGAGCCGCGTCGGCCTCGGACTGGCGCTTGCCGGTCGTCTTCTGCTCCACGAAGTCGTCGTAGTCGCCGGTGTACACCGTCACCGTCTGGTAATCGACGTCGGCCACGTGCGTCGCCACCGCGTTCATGAAGTGACGGTCGTGGCTGACGATGAGCAGCGTCCCGCGGAAGTCGTGGGTCAGGTACGTCTCCAGCCACCGGATCGACTCGAGGTCCAGGTGGTTCGTGGGCTCGTCGAGGAGCAGCACGTCGGCGCCTGCGAATAGCGTCTGCGCGATGAGCACGCGCAGCTTGTATCCGCCGGCCAGCGTGCTCACCGTGTCGTCGTGGCGGCTGGTCGGGATCCCGAGGCCTTCGAGGAGCGCGGCACAGCGGGCGTCGGCGGTGTAGCCGTCCTCCTCGCCGACGACGCCCTCCAGCTCGGCGAGACGCATGCCGATCTCGTCGGTCATTTCGCCCGCGTAGAGCTTCTCCTTCTCCTGCATCGCGTCCCACAGGACCCGGTTGCCCATCATCACGGCGTCCAGGATGCGGACGCTCTCGTAGGCGAAGTGGTCCTGCTTCAGCACGCCGACCTTGAGGGCCTTCGGAATCTCGACCGAGCCCTGATCGGAGTCCTGCTCCCCCGAGATGACCTTGAGGAGTGTCGACTTGCCTGCCCCGTTTGCGCCGACCAGCGCGTAGCGCTTGGCGGGGTCGAACCGCATCGAGACGTTCTCGAACAGGATCTTGGGGCCGAACCGCTTGGTGAGCTTCTCGAGCGTGATCATGAAGGGCCCTGGCACTAGCACGTTTCCGAGGGCGTTTCGGGGGAAATGGCGCCCCCTTCGACCGCTCGGCCGGCCCGGCTGCGGGGCCACCGGCCCCCCGGGCCGTCACGCTCCTGGTCGGCTCGGGCCTGGCCGGCTCAGGGGCTCGGCCGGGACGGCAGCACGCGGCGGAGCAGATCGTTCGTGAGCATCTGCTGCGGATCCAGCTCCGCTTTCAGCGCCAGGAACCTGTCGAGCCGCTCACGCCCGTAGGCGCGCTCCACGTCCTCGGGCCGGAGGACACCATCCTTCGCGAAGTAGAACCGCCCACCTGCGGCGAGGACGCGCTCGGTGAGCCGCTCGGTGAGCGCCCAGAGGCGAGCGCGTGTCGTCTTCTTGACAGGAAAGTCGAGCGCCAGCGACCAGCCGTCGACGGCGTGGGACAGGAGGAAGGCGTCCGGGCGGTGCCGCTTCAGCACCCCGAGATACGACATCAGCCCCTCCTCCTGGCACAGCGAGAGCACGTCACGCATGCACGCCCGCGCGGTCTCGTCGGGCACGAAGATCTGGTACTGGATGAAGCCGCCGGGGCCGTAGGCGAGGCGCCAGTCCGGCACGTAGTCGAGCAGGAACGCGAAGGCGACGTGCGACTGGAGGTACGAGGTGCCGTGGGCCCAGCGCGAGCTGTGGTACTTCAGCGCGTTCACCAGCGACACGCACGGGTTGTTGAGGAAGGGCCGCATGAAGCGCCACAGAACCTTCTTCGGCACCCCGAGGATGTGCGGCGGCAGCCCTTGCCGCTCCACGTGAAGCGACTCCCGCCCCTCCGGATCCTCGTCCGCTTCCAGGTAGTTCGCCGCGTGGATCTGCCCCCGCCCCAGCCCGCGCCCGCGCGCCAGGCAGTCGACCCAGCCGACCACGTAGTCCGAGCCGGGCAGGCAGGTCTCGAAGCGATCGAACAGCGCCTCCAGGTTGCCCTCGGTGAGCGACGCGACCCGCAGCCGCCCGCTCCCCACCGGCTTCAGCTTCATCTTCACGCGCGTCACCGCACCGAGCAGCCCGAGCCCCCCGATCGCGGCGTGGAAGATCTCCGGGTTCTCCGCGCGGCTGCACCGCAAGCGCCCGCGCGCGGGCGTGAGCAGCTCCAGCTCCAGCACGTGATCGCCGAACGGCCCCGCGCGGTAGTTGTTCTTCCCGTGGATGTTCATCCCCACGCAGCCACCGAGTGTCGGCCGCATCGTGCCCGGCACCACCGCAGGCCAGTAGCCATCCTCGATCGTGCGCCGCCACAGGCCCTCGATGGTCACCCCGGGCTCCGCCTCGAAGATCCCCGACTCCGGCTCCCAGCGCAGCACGCGATCGATCCCCGTCGCGTCGATGACCAGGCCCTCGGTGTTGAGCGCCGCGTCCCCGTAGCTCCGCCCCGAGCCCCGGAACGCG
Source organism: Chondromyces crocatus (assembly GCF_001189295.1). Lineage (NCBI taxonomy): Bacteria > Pseudomonadati > Myxococcota > Polyangiales > Polyangiaceae > Chondromyces > Chondromyces crocatus. The sequence continues at coordinate 8,181,814 of NZ_CP012159.1, read as the reverse complement.
ACGCTCAGCCCCTCGCTCTTCGCGCGCTCGAGCACCGCCTCCAGCTCGTCGACCGAGCGGGGCGCGGCGTAGCGGCACGCAGCGCGCACGGCCCGGCCGAAGCCTTCGAGGACCTGCCAGGGCGCCGTGGTGCGAAGTGGAGCGATCGCCATCGTGCTCATCAGAAGTTGAGCTTCCGGAACACGAACGACGGCAGCATGCGCACGACCAGCGCGACGAGCGCCCAGCGCGACGGGACGAACCCGCTCGCGCTCGACCCCCGCCTCGCCATCGCGAGCGACTGCCGCGCCGCCTCGTCCGCGGAGATGAGCCAGAACAGCCCCTTCATTCCCCGCGTCATCGCCGTGTCGACGAAGCCCGGCTTCACCGTCACCACGTTCACCCCGTAGCGCGAGCAGCGGTTCCGGAGCGACTCCAGGTAGGTCGACAGCGCCGCCTTCGACGTGCAGTACCCCGGGTTCCCCCGGCGCCCGCGCTCCCCGGCGATGCTGGAGATCCCGACGAGGGTCCCGCTCTGCGCCGCCTGGAACCGCGCGGCCGCGGGGTTCATCCAGGCCATGGCGCCGAGCAGGTTCACCGTGACCATGGTGCGATCCTTCTCGAAGCTGTACTCGCCCTCCGCGATCGCGGGCATCGCCCCCGCCGCGTAGACCAGCGTGTCCAGCCCACCCAGGTCGGCGACGATGCGCTCGAACAGCGCGGGCACGCCCTCGAAGTCGGCCGCGTCGTGCGCGTAAGGCCGGATCTTGCCACCCGGCACCGACGCTGCGACGCGCTTCAGCTCGTCCTCGCGCCGCGCCACGATGGCGACGTCCGCGCCCTCGTCCGCGAGGCGCCGCGCGATGGCCTCGCCGATACCCGACGAGGCCCCGACGACGATGGCCTTCTTGAAGGAAGCACTCACTGACCTACCTCGATCCCGTCAAATTGCGCTCAGCCGCAGATCTCGGCATACCGGCGCGGCTTCCGGGACTTCCAGTTCCCCGCGTGGAATGCATACGAGACGATGAGCGGCATGGTTGTGGTGGCCTCTCCATAGACCATCTGCTCGTAGGCCGTATCGACCTTCCCCCAGGAGCACGCCTCGCGCAGCGTCGAGCCCGACAGCGCCCCGTCCCGCTCGTCGGCCACGGTGAGCTGCACGGCATACTTGTGCATGTTCACCTGCTTGCCGAGCAGGTCGGCCGCGACGACCGTATCCTGCGCGAAGTTCTTGGGGACACCGCCACCGATCATGAAGAGGCCGGTCTCCTTGGCCGCGAGCTTCACCCGCGTCAACTCCAGGAAGTCCCGGGCGCTGTCGATGCTGAGCTGAGGCTTGCCCTGCCGCTCCCACTGGTGGTGGACCAGGCCGAACCCGGCGCTGCAGTCGCTGAACGCCGGGCAGAAGATCGGCACCCCGCACTCGTGGGCCGCGAGGACGATCCCGTCCGTCTTCTTTCCCTGGGCGACCAGGTAGCGCGCCATCTCGCCGATGAACTCCCGCGACGAGTGAGGCCGCGGCTCCAGCTCGGCCGCGATCTTCGCCACCGTCATGTCGCAGATCCGCAGCTCCTCCTCGTCGATGTACGTGTCGTAGATGCGGTCGATGCCCAGGTCGCGCAGCGCGTGGTCGTCCGCGTACGGCGAACCGACGTAGTGCTTGAACCCGAGGCTCTCGAAGTAGTCCTGGTCGACGATGTTCGCGCCGGTCGACACGATGGCGTCGACCATGTTGTGGCGGATCATGTCGACGATGACCTGCTTGAGCCCCGCCGAGACCAGCGAGCCCGCAAGGCAGAGGATCACCCCACCCTCGGGCTCGCGGATCATGCCGTCGAGGATGGTGGCGGCGCGGTGGAGGTTCCTGGCCTGGAACGCCATGCCGCCCATCGCGTCCACGATGGGGCGCGCGTCGAAGGCCTTGATGTCGATGTGGGCGATGGGCTGACGAAGGAGATCGCTCTTGGTGGTAGCCATCCGTGAGTCCTGAACGACCCGGAAATCACCCACGATGGCCCGTAGGGTCGAGCGCAAGCCACCGCGGAACGGCCTACGGAGAGCTGGATGCCCGCCGCCATCGGACCGTCAGGTGGCTGAGCGCCAAGGCGTAGCACAGTTGGGTGGAGGCGTGCCACTCGGTGGGGGAGGAGCGGGGGAAGGTGAAGGAAGTCGGTGGGTTAGGGGAGGGGAGAGGGGGGGCTGGGGCGAGGGAGGGCAGGGGAGAGCGGCGGTGAGGGAGGGAAGGATGGGTGAGGTGACACACGGAGCATCTGGGTGAGCACCGTCTGCCTTGGGGTGAGCGACGGCTGCCTTGGGGTGAACGACGGCTGCCTTGGGGTGAACGACGGCTGCCTTGGAGTGAGCGGCGGCTGCCTTGGAGTGAGCGGCGGCTGCCTTGGGGTGAGCGGCGGCTGCCTTGGGGTGAGCGGCGGCTGCCTTGGGGTGAGCGAGGCTTGCCTTGGAGTGAGCGGCGGCTGCCTTGGAGTGAGCGACGGCTGCCTTGGAGTGAGCGAGGCTTGCCTTGGCGTGAACGCGGTCTGCCTTGGAGTGAGTGAGGCTTGCCTTGGCGTGAACGCGGTCTGCCTTGGGGGGCTGTGGGCGGTGTGCGAGGCGTCTCTGCTTGAGGTCCTCGGGCAGGCTCCGCACCTCCTGACGGGTGAGATGAAGGGCGCAGGGACTGTGAGAGGGCCGGGAGTGCGGGCCGAGAACGGCCAGGGGTGGGGCCACTCGAAGTGCGAGTCAAATTTTACGACGCCATGAGACGAGATCCGCTTGACATGGCTGAGTCTGTTGAGTTGGCATCCAGGTGTGTTTGTCCCCCGACGTATCGCTACCAAGTCCACTCGCTCCTCCCTGTTAGTTTTTGCATGGTTCGTGGTGCTCGCTGTGGCGTGTTCGGGCTCCGACCCGACCGCGAGCGAGTCCTCGGCGCTGCCTGCGCCCTCCGAGGCGCCGAACCAGCTCACCCCTTCAGGGAATTCTCCCTCGTTCGATCTCGGCGCCGTGATGCGGCAGGTGCATTTCGCCTTCCGGCCAGATGACACCAGGCCTGGCTGGAGCGGCGGCCACGGCGCTTATCGGGTCCACGCTGCGACGTCGGGCTTCACGGTCACGCCTTTGCAAACCGACAGCAAGAGCGGGGCGCCGGTCACCTTCGAGACCCATGCCATCGGGCGTGCAAGCGAGCCTTCGGCGGTCGTCCCTGGCGTCGGGCGCGTCGAGGCGGACGGTCACCTCGCGCTCGAACGGGGCTGGGTCGTGGAGCATCTCCGCAACGGGGAGGAGGGCGTGGAGCAGAGCTTCTCGTTCCAGGAGCGCCCGCGCGGTCGCGGCGATCTCGTGGTGCGGGTGCGGGTCTCCGGGCAGGTGTATTCGGGCGAGTCGCCCACGGGACACCATTTCGTGGATCCGGCGACGGGGATTGGCCTGCGCTATGGGCGCGCGCAGTGGATCGATGGACGAGGAGAGACCTCGTTGCTGCCGGTGCGCTACGCGGACGGCGAGCTGACGATCGCCGTGCCCGAGGTGCTGGTGGAGGGGAGCGCGTATCCGGCGGTGCTGGATCCGACGATCTCTTCTGAGTTCGGGATGGATGAGCTCATCGTCACGGCGCTGGCCGAGAAGGACCAGCTCGCGCCTGACGTCGTGTTCGACGGGACGAACTATTTCGTCGTCTGGTTCGATTACAGAGCGCTTGATCTGACGGACTCTGGATGGCGAATTTACGCGACCCGGGTGAGCCCTGCGGGTGTCGTGCTCGATCCTGGGGGGATCGCAGTCGGCACGCAGCTCTCTTCCGTGACGCAGCTTGCCGTCGGCTTCGATGGGACGGACTATCTGGTCGTCTGGTCCGTCCGGGATAGCGTGTCGGGCTCCTGGCGCAAGCAGCTCCGTAACGTCCGCGTGTCGAGGGACGGGACCGTGCTCGGCTCTCAGAACGGACAGACGTTCTTCAACGAGACTTCCAGTTCCGACCAGACGCCGCTCAGCAACATCCAGGTTGCCTTCAATGGCACGAACTACCTCGTCGTGTGGAACGACGGGACGAGCAGCTGGGGCCAGCGGGTCAGCTCGTCGGGGGGGGCACTGAACAACCGGTTGAGGATCGGGACAACCTCCGCGACGTCACGCAATCCCTCCGTCGCCTTCAACGGCACGGATTTCGTCGTCGCCTGGGAGGATCTGCGGAATGGCTTCAATTATGACATTTTCGCTGGGCGCGTCGGCGCATCCGGCGGGCTGATCCCCAGTGGCGGCGCCCTGTTGAGCGGAGGCGCCAACAATCAGAGCGAGTCCTCCGTCGCCTGTGACGGCATCAACTGCTTGATCGTGTGGAACGACAGCAAGTGGGGCGATCCGGACATCTATGCCACGCGCGTGGATTCCTCGGGGACGAACCTGCATCCCGGTGGCATCGAGATCGTCTCGGCCCCGGGGGCTCAATCGAGGCCCGCCGCCGGGTTCGACGGTACCAACTACGTCGTCGTGTGGAAGGATGCCAGCCAGAGCAATTCGCAGATCCGCGGCGCTCGGATCTCGGCGGGTGGGGCGCTGCTCGACGCCCAGGCGGTGCCCCTCTCGAATCCGACGATACCGAACTCGGCGCCGACGATGGCCTGCTCGGTGTCCGAGTGTCTCATCGGCTGGGAGGCCAGAGCCGCCGACGCGACCTGGGACATCTGGGGCGCGCGCTTCTCGGGTGCTGGCGCCGTGGTCGATGCAGCGTTTCCCATCTCCACGGCGGCCAACGACCAGTCGAATGCCGCCGTCGGGTGGAACGGGACCCACTATCTGGTCGTATGGGAAGACAAGCGATCTGGGTCGATGTCGGACATCTATGGTGTCCGGGTGAGCGCGCTGGGGGCGGTGCTCGACGGTTCGGGGATCGCTGTGTCGACCGCGCCAGGGAACCAGGCGCGTCCCAAGATCGCCTCGGATGGGTCATCGTTCTTCGTTGTCTGGCAGGACGAGCGCGCCGGCAGCGCGGACGCCGACATCATGGGGACCCGCGTCGACGCCGATGGCACGGTGCTCGACCCTGCGGGGCTCATGGTCTCGGGGACGGTGGAGAAGCAGACGACACCGAATCTCGTTTACGGTGACGCGGCGTATCTCGTGGCGTGGATCGATCAACGGAACAACCCCGTGCGCATCATCAGCACGCGGGTGACACCCTCCGGGAGCGTGCAGAATCCTGCCGGGATCGTGCTTGCGTCGACCGGCGCAGCCCTCATGAGTCCAGGGGTCGTGTACGACGGGAGCGTGGCTCTCGTCGTGTGGACGACCAGCGGGTCGGCGATCGCCGGCGTGCGTGTGAGCGGGGCGGGGACGCCAGTCGGTTCCGTTTTCACGATCTCGACGGCCGGAACCATGCCCGCAGCCGCCTTCGATGGGTTCAACTTCCTGGTGGTGTATCGCAGCTACGACAACATCCTGGGGTCCCGCGTCACCAGCGCAGGGACGCTTCTGGATTCCAGTGGTGGGTTCCCCATCTCCGCGGCCGTCAACATCCAGAGCAGTCCCGCCGTTGCGTTCGACGGCACGGACTGCTTCGTGGCCTGGCGCGACGAGCGCAACAGCCTCAATGCCGAGATCTACGGGGCATGGGTCAACCGAACGGGCAACGTGTTCCCCTCGACTGGCTTCGCCGTCTCCGCACCCAGCGTGAAAAATCACGGACCGCCGGCGCTCGCCAGCGATGGTGCAGGCCGGCTGTTGATGGCGGCGTCCCGTGCCGAACCGCTCATCCCGATCGGGGCCCACCGGATGCACGCGCGCATGATCACGTCGTCTCTCGTGGCTGGAGCCTCCTGCTCGGCGGCCTCGGACTGCGCGAGCGGCTTCTGCGTCGATGGGGTCTGCTGCAATGCCCCCTGCGGAAACTCGGCCGCCGACTGTCAGGCGTGCAGCGCTGCCCTTGGCGCCACGGCCGACGGCGTATGCACTCCGCTCACCGGTGTCGCTTGCAATGATGGCAATGGGTGCACGCAGACGGACACCTGCCAGGCCGGCGTGTGCTTCGGGGCCGATCCCGTCGTCTGCGTCGCGCAGGACGCATGCCACGAGCCCGGCACCTGCAACCCGGTCACGGGTCAGTGCTCGGCGCCCATCAAGCCGAACGGCTCGCCCTGTGACGATGGCAGCGCATGTACGCAGTCGGATACGTGCCAGGGTGGCACCTGCACGGGCCAGAATCCCGTGATCTGCCCCATGGTGGACTCGTGCCACGTGGTGGCTGCGTGTGATGTCGCGACGGGGATCTGTCCGGTCACCGAGAAGCCGGACGGCGCCGCGTGCGATGATGGCAACGCCTGCACGCAGCTCGACACCTGCCTCTCGGGTGTCTGCGTCGGCGTGAATGAGGTGATCTGTCCGACCCTCGACGCCTGCCACGACCAGGGTGTGTGCAACCCGGCGACGGGCATGTGCGTGAATCCCGCGAAGCCCAACGGGACGTCCTGCGATGACGGCAATGCGTGCACGCAATCGGATTCCTGCCAGGGGGGCGCCTGCGTGGGCGCAAACCCGGTGCTCTGCCCTGCGCCGGGCGTGTGCCACAGCGCCGGCATCTGCAACCCGGGTACAGGGCAATGCGTGGGGATCGCCCCACTGCCCGAAGGCACGGTCTGCGACGACGGCGATCCTTGCACGAGCACCGATCGCTGCAGCCAAGGGGCGTGCGGCGGGACGGCGGTCGTCTGCGCGGCCCTCGATGAATGCCACGCGCCAGGCGTCTGCGATGCCAGCGCGGGAGGCTGCACGAACCCCGCGCTGCCCGACAACACGCCCTGCACCGGGGGCATCTGTGTCGATGGCACGTGCCAGATCGTCTTGCCCACCGGCTCCGGCGGGGGCGGCGCTGGCACGTCCTCGTCGACGAGCACCGGCGTGGGAGGCGCCACGAGCACCGGCGTGGGAGGTGCGACGAGCACCGGCGTGGGAGGTGACACGTCTGGCGCTGGAGGCAGCGGTGAGGCGCCTTCGGACGACGGCGGTTGCGGGTGCCGTACGCACGGCTCGTCGACCGGCGGCTTCCCGATCGCGACGCTCGCGCTCGGCCTGCTCGTCGCCCGTCGTCGGCGGCAAGGCCGTGCGCGCGCCGCCGTGACGCCATCCCTCCTGTAGAACCTCGTTCCTCGCCCCGTTCGGGTGACGTCTGGCGCGCCATGAGCGCCGCCGTCGAGCACCCGTTCGGGGCCCCTCTCGTCCGGTCGGGCCGAATGCGAAGTGGGCCTGGCACGGAGGGCGAAGGCGAAGAGAGGCCTGGCGCCATGGCGAGGCGTCAGGACTCACGCGAAGCTGATGGGACGTTACTCCCTGGCGTCCTCGTCCTCGGCTTCAGGCCACAACGAGGAGAGATTCAGCTCGATGGCGTCGAACGGGGGAACGCGAACCGACGCGTCGCCGCGGATCATGCGCTCGACGACCCACCGGCCTCGCGGGTCTAGCAGGAAGACCTCCAGGCTCCGCGTCAGCGGATCCAGGAGCCATGCCCAGGGGACGCCTGCTGCGGCGTAGACCGGCATCTTGTCGAAGCGGTCGTAGGTCGCCGTCGAGGGAGAGAGGACCTCGCAGACCCAGTCGGGCGGCACCGTGAAGAAGGCCTGCTCTCGCGGGCGACGAGGGATGCGGTCGAGCTTCCAGCCGGCGAGATCGGGGACGAGGACGTCTTCCCCGAGGTGAACCTCGGGTTCATCGAGGATGACCCAGCCGCCTGGGCCGCCGATCCCCATGTCGAAGGGATTCACGACCACCGCGCCGAGGCGCGAAGCCGCTCGGGTGTGCGCATAGGCGGGACGCGGGAAGGTGTGCAGTACGCCCCGGATCAGCTCCGCGCGCAGATGAGCCGGGACAGCTTCGAGATCTGCGTAGGTGGCAGAAGGAAGGCGTTTCTCGGCGGATCGACCCATCGGCATGAGGCTAGCTCATCTGCGCTGGGCTGACAGGAAGGCCGCACATCGTGGAGCGGGTCCGGCCAGGGGCTCACTGGATGGCGCTCGGATCGGGCTTCCGGGGGCGTGGCGTGTCCTCCTGGGGAGGGGCGGAGGTCGTCGCGTTGCCGGAGGACTCCAGGGGCAGCGGCGCGGCGGAAGGGAGCGTCCCGAGGCTGCTGGTCGCGCCTGGGAGCGTGGTGTCGACGGGGGGCGTGTCGTGGCCGGCGCGGGCGCTCGCCGGGGCCTTCGTGGCGTCGCTTCGCGCGGGCGTCCTGCCCGGCGCCGCTGCGCTTCCACGCTCTGCCGCAGGGGCGGCCGTCCCGGCCTCGGCTGCCTCGGGGGCCAGCTCGGTGGCAGCCGGAGGTGGCGCGACGAAGGTCGTGCTCGGTGCGGCGCGCGCTTCGTCGACGTCGTCTTCCCCGAAGGTCCAGAGCAGCGCCGCCGTCAGGCTCAGCGCGCAGGCCACGCCGAGCACGACGCCCACCATGCCGGCCTTCACGGCCTCGCGGCGGGAGGGCTCGACGACGGGCGGGTCAGGCTGGTTCATCGCCTCCCGGAACGTGCGTGAGAGCTCGGTGGCCGAGGTGAAGCGCTCGTCGCGCTTCTTCGCGAGCGCCTGGGCGAACCAGGTGTCGAGGGCGCGCGGGAGGTCGGGCCGGAGGCGTGAAGGCGGGACGAGGGGGCGCGTGCCGATGGCGGTGACGAGCTTGGTGTCGCTGTCGCCTTCGAAGGGAATCTTGCCGGTGAGGGCCTCGTAGGCGATCACGGCGAGCGACCAGAGATCGGTGCGTGCGTCGAGGGTCTCGGTGCCGTGGATCTGCTCCGGGCTCATGTACGGGAGGGAGCCGAGGACGTCGCCGCGCTGGGTCTTCTTTGGCGTATCGAGGCCGAGGTCGGCATCGAGCGCCTTGGCCAGGCCGAAGCCACCCACGCGCACGAAGGGCTCCTCGGGGTCGCCGGAGATGAGGAGGTTCTGGGGCTTGAGGTCGCGGTGGAGGATGCTCATGGCGTGCGCGGCCTCCAGCGCCTGGGCGGTCTGGTCGAGCAGGTCGGCGAGGCGCGCGGGCGTGAGGGGGCCGTGCTGGGCGATCTGGTCGGAGAGCAAGCTGCCAGGCAGGTGCTCCATCACGTAGTAGGGGACGCCGTCGTGGGTGCCGGCGTCGTGCACGGCGACGATGTGGCGTGTGCGGGCGCCGAGGCGCGCCGAGACCTGCGCCTCGAAGCGGAAGCGTTCGAGGGCGGCCTGACGTCGCTCTGCGGTGGGGAGCAGCGCTTCGTGGATGAACTTGACGACGAAATCCAGGCGCAGCCGCTCGTGGGCGGCGAGCCAGACCTCGGTCACGCCTTCATGGCGTTGCGGTTTGATGAGGCGGTACTTGCCGTCGACCATGGCGCCAGGGCGCTGGGACCACGTCTCGTCGCTGTCCGCGTCCACGGGGCGTCGGACCGTCGTTCGGAAGGCGCTGGCGACGACCTGGCGTGCGAGCACTCCTTCGGACCTCATCGGCTTCATCTCTCTCCCGGCGAAGGTGCAGACGGGAAGCTGCCCTGGCGCCTGCTCGGGAGGTCCGGTGCGTATCGAGAGTCCTCCCATGTGCCGAGGACGGGCATTGCAACCCCGAGGCCACACGCTCGTCGGCGGCGTGGAGCCGGGATTTGCGGTCGAGGCTGGCAGCGTGAGTGATGCCTGGAGGCCTCAGGCGAGGAGGGCTGTACTCACGCAGGGGGCTGGGTCCGTGAAGAGGGCTGGCTCAGCGGGTCGTGTCGGGGGGCTCGTCTTCGAACGAGGGCCAGAGGGACGCCAGGCCGAGCTCGATGGCGTCGAAGGGAAAGGCCCGCACGCGGCCTTCTCCTCGGTAGACCTGCGCGACGGTCCAGCGATCGTCAGGGCCGAGGTGATGCACCTCGAGAAACCGGAGCAGCGGATCGATCAGCCACACCCAGGGGACGCCGGCCGCGGCGTACACTGGCATCTTCGCGGCGCGATCGTGGGCGGTGGTGGAGGGGGAGAGGACTTCGGCGATCCAGTCGGGGGCGAGGGTGAAGTGCGCCTTTCTCGGCAAGCGCGGCATCCGCGCGATGCGCCATCCGGCGAGGTCGGGGACGAGCACGCTCTGGCCGAGGTGAAGCTCGGGCGTGTCGAGGAGGACCCAGCCGCCGGGACCGCCCGGATCGTCGTCGAACGGCCCCAGCCGCCGGCCGAGGCGCGACGCGGTGTGCGCCTGCGCCGGGGTGTGTCGAGGGAAGGGGTGGCGTGTTCCCGCGATGAACTCGGTGAGGTTCTGCGCTGGTGCGGCCTCGAGATCGGCAGGCGTGGCGAACCGAGGGCGGCGTTCTGCAGGGTGGCCCATGCGCAGGAGGGTACTCGATGAACCGTGCGGTGGCCTGTGGGAATGGCAGTTCGTGATGCTGGCTGTGCGGCGCGTGCGGGTCACCGTGTACCGTCGCGCTCGCGGGGGTCGGGAGGTGATTTCGCCGACTTTGGACGAAGGGCGCGCAAGACGAGGGGGACGAGCGCGTCGGCGAGCGTGGGATCGAGGGGGGCCGTACGCAGCAGCCAGCGGTGGAAGATGGGGCCGTAGAACAGCTCGGTCGCGAGCTGGAGGTCGAGGCTGCGGGCGAGCTGGCCTGCGCGCTGGGCGCTCTGGAGGCGGCGCTTGGTGGCTTCCATCTGGGGGCCGAGCAGGGCCTGCACGAGGTTGTCGGCGAGCTTGCGGTCGGTCTGGATCTCGCTCGCGAGGGCGCGGAAGGCGGCGTCGTGGCGAGGGTCGAGCAGTTCGAGGATGGTCTCGCGGAGCACGGTGCGGAGGTCGGCCTCGATGTCACCCGTGTCGGGGAGTTCGAGGTTGCCGGCGGCGTCCTGGGAGAGGGCGAGGAAGGCGTCGAAGACGATGGCGCCCTTGGAAGGCCACCAGCGGTAGATGGTCTGCTTGCCGACGCCCGCGGCCGCAGCGATGCCCTCGATGGTCAGGCGGGCGTAGCCCTGGTCGAGGGTGAGATCGCGGGCAGCGGTGAGGATGGCCCGCCGGGCGCGTTCGCTTCGCCGGGCTTCGTCAGGGAGTTTTCGGAGCGGCACGGGAAGGCCCTCGGGGGAAGGTGGTCGGTCGGGTGGTCAACGAGACGCGACGTCTCACGTTGACACGAACCCAGCTTCTCGTCAGGGTTCTGTGGCGAGACGGTACGTCTCGTTTACAACGCCTGGTGGGCGAGGGAGCGGAAGGAATGGGCATGGCGACCTCTCTTTCACGTCGCACGTGGTTCATCACAGGGGCGGGGCGGGGGCTGGGGCGGGCCTTCACGGTGGCGGCGCTGGAGGCCGGGGACGAGGTGGTCGCCACGGTGCGCAAGGCGGAGGCGCTGAGCGATCTGCAGGAGGCTCACGGGGAGCGGCTGCAGGTCTTGCAGCTCGACGTGACGGAGCGCGAGACGGTCTTCGAGATGGTGCAACGCGCGATCGTGGCGTTCGGGAAGCTGGACGTGGTGGTCAACAACGCGGGCTGCGGGCTGGTCGCCGCCATCGAGGAGGCGGGGGAGGCCGAGGCGCGGGCGATGATGGAGACGAACTTCTTCGGGGCGCTGTGGGTGACGCAAGCGGTGCTGCCGCATCTCCGGGCGCGCGGGGCAGGGCACATCGTGCAGATCTCGTCCGTGGGCGGGGTGGGGACGATGCCGACGATGGGGCTGTACAACGCGAGCAAGTGGGCGCTGGAGGGATTCAGCGAGGCGCTTGCGGCGGAGGTGGCGTCGTTCGGGATCCGGGTGACGATCGCGGAGCTGGGCGGGTTCGCGACCGACTGGGCCTGGGGGAGCATGCGCTTCGCGGAGCCGCTGCCTGCCTACGACGCGCTGCGCGAGTCGGTGCTCGGAAGCGCGAAGGTCCCGTGGGACATGGAGGCGAAAGGGGCCGACACGAGCGCGGGGACGGAGGTGGCGGCGCAGGCGCTGCTGGCCCACGTGGATCGGAAAGACGGGCCACTGCGGGTGCTGATCGGCGCCGATGCGCCCGAGCACCTGCGTGTCGTCCTGGAGCGACGGCGCGACGACTACCAGAAGGACGCGCGTTTCCGCTGGCCGACGTGATCCGCTGGCCGACGTGATCCGCTGGCCGAGGTGACGCGCGCTCGCGCGCAGAGAATGCGGGTCGATTCATGCTCTCGCCGTGGCGGCGTGGTCGTCCTCGTGTACGAAGCAACGGCGTATGGCAGCACGTGGACGCGCTCTCGGAGTTCTTGCGCTCTTTCTTCTCGGTTGCTCGTCTCCGGCGAAGCGTGGCCCTCGCCCCTTCGCCTGGACGCCGGCGCCCAGCATGGCGTCGCCCGCGCCAGCACCGCCGCCGCCTCCTCCCCCTCCGGCGGTGGTGACGCCGCCGTACGAGTGGCAGATGCAGCTCTTCACGCAAGGGCCGGGTCAGCGCGGCGGGGTGATCATGACCCGCACCACGGTGGGGGGCGACGGGGTCGTCGCGGTGGCAGGGCACTGCGTCGATTCGTTCCGTGATGCAGGGGGGCGCAACCGGACGTGCGGTGGGCTGCCGGACCCGTCGGTCACGCTCCTGGGGCCACGCGGGGAGCATCTCTGGACGTGGATGGCACGGGACGGGCTGTCCGGTCTCACCGCGGACGTCCTGTTCACGGAGAAGGGGGATGTGATCGCCCAGGGGTGGTTCTCCGGGGCGTTTCAGCCAGCGGGGCGCCCGCTGGAGGGGTTCGATGCAAGGGTCTTTGCGCAGAACGGGGGGATGAACTTCCTCGCCTCGCTGAAGCGAGCCGACGGGAAGCTGCGGTGGGTGCGTGCGGTGGGGGGATCGGATCCGGTCCTGGATGGGCGCGGGGTGGTGCACCTGGCCGACCTTCCCATCCTGCCGTCAGGGGAGGTGCACAGCGTGGTGCACGGCTTCGATGTCGAGTCAGGGAAGCCGGTCTACGAGCTCTCGCTGGGGTCGCAGGGGGCGTGCGCGCCGCAGTGCTCTCGTGGGGCGTTGAGCCGGCATCCCACGGAGGGGGTGGTGAACGTCGCGCACCAGAACCACCAGGGCGGCCTGCCGATCGTGTTCGTCGCGCAGCATGTCGGGTCGGATGGGCGGAAGATCGCAGCGCAGCGCATCGAGGTGGAGGTCCCCGTTCCCGGGGTCCGGGACCCGAGGCTGATGCGTCCTCTGTTGCATCCGAGCGGCGAGATGGTGATCCCGTTCGACTACTGGGAAGACATCACGAGGGAAGGTCGGGGGACGGTGCTGGTCCGCCTCGGACCTGATCTGCGGGTGCTGGGGACGGTGATCGTGCCCGGGAGCTGCACCTTCGTCGGGTCGCTGGGGGATGGCGTCGTCTTCCGCCGCTACGTCTCCACGATCCCCAGGGACATCGCGGAAGGATCGTTCACGGTGCTGGGGGCCACGCTGCCTCCACCGGACGAGACCGACGCCGGGTCGGTGCTGGGGCTGGTGGAGCTGAAGAGCGGTCGGGTGACGACGTTCTGGGCGCCGAGATCGCGCCAGCTCAGTGATGTCCGGGTGGAGCAGGGGCTCGCGGTCTTCTCGGGCAACCGGGGCTTGTTTGCGGTGCGCCTTTCGGTGCCGGCGCCGTAGCGGTTGCTTCGAGGGGGCCGAGGGTGGATGGATGATCCGCGCCGATGATGAGGAATGCGGACATGGGCTGGCTCTCTCTCCAGGCGGCTGCCGGGCTCGCCGCGCAAGGGATCCGTCGGGTGGAGGGGGTCTCGGGGGGGCGTGAGGCGATCGTGGCCGAGCTGTCGCGGCTCGGGCTGCCCGCGTCGGAGGCGGTGATCGGCGCCGAGGAGGACGTGGGGGGCCTCGCCGGGCCTCGCCTGGGGCTCTCGGGAGAGCTCGACTTCTTCGCGGCACCACGGTCGACGCTCGTGGCGCTCGGGCCTCGTCTTTCGGTGCGGTCGCGGCTCCTCGCGCAGGAGCTGCCGGCCGGGTGGGCGCCCCTCGGTCGCTCCGTGCCCATCGCCGGGCTCGCGGCGGGCACGCCGGTCCTGTCGCGGCGACACGATCGCGTGGTGCGGGTGGCGGCGGTGGACGACTACGCGCTCGATCCGAGCGGGACCGTGTTCCTCTGCGGGCACTCGACGCGGGGGGCGCTGTCGGCGATCGCGAGCGCACCGCGGGTGCTGGTCGAGCGGATCGGGCTGCTGCTGGCGATGCGGGGAGACGACGCGGGGCTGTTCGTGCTCTCGGTGGGGCGACGGGTGGGCACCGTGCTGGCCGAGCCTGTCGCAGCGGACCCGCACGAGGCCGCGAGCGATCGGTTCCAGCGCTGGTGGTACGCGGAGCAGGCGCTGCTCCATGACGGGGATCTCGCCGGGCTGGAGCCGGACACGACGTGGCTGTGGACGCGCTCGACGCTGGTGCTCGCCGCGGCGGTCGAGGCGCTCCGGGGGATGGGGGCGCCGGTGGAGGTGGACGCGCCGCAGGTCGCGCTGTGGGACGCCCACGCGGGGCGCGCGATCGAGGGGGTGGGGGGGCGCACGGCCGGGGATGCTCTGCTCGGGCATCTGTCGTCCGAGGCCGTCGCGTGGTTGAACGCGCGCGGGGCGGTGCTGGAGCCTGGGCGCGCGCTGTCGGCGGAGGCCCTCCGCGAGCGTCTGGGCAGCCTGGGGGTCAGCGTGAGCGAGCCGATGCTGCGGTTCGAGGAGACGTTCGGGGGCCTCTGCATCCCGTCGGCCGAGGGGGAGGCATTCTGGTTCGGGATCGGACTGGAGGTCGAGGGGAGTGTCCTGCCACGCGGTGACCTGGTGCCGATGGGCGGGTTCCCGGGGGGCACATACTGGATGGACCCGGCGGGGCGTGTGATGACGGGGGAGGGGGGCGTGGAGCCGGCGATCGTCGCGGGGGACCCGTGGGCGCTCTTCGAACAGCTCGCGCGCGGTCGAGCGGCGCCCTGATCGGCAGCGATGGGCCAGGGCGCGCCTGGCTCACGGGCGGGGTGGGGGCGCGCGTCTCGATGAGCGAATTCAGAGATCCTGGCCTCCGTGAGGCGGACGCCCGCGCGATGTGATGCGCGCGTGACGTTCGCCGTTCGGCGAGCCCGAGGTGATGGACGCCCGAAGGGGAGGTTGAGCCATCCACAAGGCGACATGGGCTCGTCATGGCCAGATCCCGAGAACGCACCCGTCATCTGCGCATTGTCCTTTCAATCGTCGAGTGTCTATTCTTTTCACACTCGATCGTCGGCCCAGTGCACCTCGTCGTGAGGGGGTTCGATGTGTCGTCCGTGCGACGGTCGAACTGATTTCTCGCTGTCTCGTCCGTGTGTCGGTCGGTCGGACCGATCTCTCGACGTGCCTTCCCAGGTTGGGTTTGCACCCACGCCTGCGAAATGGCGTTCATTCAACGCGTCATCCGGAAAGCAGGGCTGCCATGTCTCAATCCCAGTACGTGGGTCAGATGATCACGGTCGTCAACGCGGAGCACCGCACCTCCCTCGGGGCTCGAAGCGACGGCGGCGTCCAAGCGCGCGCCGAGTCGTACGGCGCGCAGTTCTCCTGGACGGTGGACGATGCCGGAAATGGGCTCGTCTATCTGGTGAGCGAGCACGGGTTGCAGCTCGGCGCTCGGCCGGATGGCTCGGTCTACCTGTCGTCGAACCGGCTCGAGTGGGAGCGGTGGCGGATCACCGGGGTGGATCAGGGCGCGGTGGCGATCACCTCGGCGGAGCACAAGACGAACCTGAGCGCGAGGCCCGACGGGAGCCTGTTCATGGCCGGTCACGTGCAAGCCTGGGAGAAGTGGTCGGTGGCGACGGCGACGCTCCTCGGCAAGAGCGTCGTTTTCGCCAATGCGGAGCATCGAACCAGGCTGGTCGCCGCACCCGACGGTGGCCTCTCCGCCTCCAAGATCAGGCCATTCTGGGAGACGTGGACCCTCGAAAGTGCGGGTGATGGGCAGTACTACCTCGTGAATCCTCACGGGCGGCTGCTCGGCTCGAAGGCGGATGGCGCCGTTTACACGACGGAGAACCGAGCCGAGTGGGAGCGCTGGAGGATCAAGGCCGCCGGCCAAGGTGCGTTCGCCATCGTCTCGGCACAGCACGGGCTGAACCTGGGCGCACGGCCCGATGGGAGCGTGTACACGGTCGGCCACGTGCAAGAGTGGGAGCGGTGGCGGGTGATCGAGGCGCTGGGGGCGCGACAGATCCGGGAGCTGGTCCAGCGCTATGCGCCGACGCTCTTCTTCCATCCCGAAGAGCCGTACGTGGTCGGCTCCCCCCAGCGATTTCTCGACGAGGCGACGATGTTCCAGGTCGACACCGGGACGTCGAGCGCGCTCCGGGGTCAGGCGGCCAACCTGCCCACCCACCCCGATGCCAAGGACAAGGTCTATCTCACGGTGCCCCAGGACAAGCGCGCCGGGAACCTCGACGAAGCCGAGGCGCTGGTGCGGGTGAAGCTCAACGGAGAAGGTCAGTACCTCGATCTTCAGTACTGGTTCTTCTACCCGTACAACGGGCACGCCACGGCCAAGGCATTCCCCTTCAAGGACCACCTGTCCCTGGCCCCTTTCGGGCGCCACGAGGGGGACTGGGAGCACGTGACGTTCCGCTTCGTCCGCGACACGATGGCGCTGGAGAGCGTCTACATGTCACAGCACGCCGGGGGGACGTGGTTCGGGCAGCCTGCGCAGGACCTCGAGTGGGAGCGGGGGAGGCCGGTGGTCTATTCGTCTCTCAATGGCCACGCCTGCTATCCGCGCGCAGATTCGAACATCCACCCTCGCTCCCATGTCTCCAAGCTGTATGACGTGGGGCTCCGGAACGACACGAGCCGAGGGAGGTCGAAAGACTTCATCGGGAAATGCCAGATCCTCTGCGCCAACTACCTGTCACCCACCGTGTTTCCTCCGCCGAAGTGGCTCGATTTCACCGGGCGCTGGGGCAAGATCGGGCAGCTCCTTCGACCTTCGTTCGGTGGGGTTCCCGAGCCGATCAAGGGGGCGCTCGAGAAGATCGTCAACAGCCTCCCCAAGGACATCTTCAGTGAGAGCGGGCCCGAGGGACCAGCGAGGAAAGGGAGCTGGAATGCGACCTGGTCGGGGGACGACGAGTCGGTCTCGCCGCCGTGGCTACCCGGTCGAGGGCTGATCACGTTCTATCAGGGTCAGAAGGATGGCGGGGAGCTCTGGCGGACTTTCTCTGACGGCACTCAGTGGTCGAGGGACGCACAGATCCCGCACGTGGGGATGTCGGACAGCCCGTCGGCGGTGCGGTTCAATGGTCAGATCTACTGCTTTCACCAGGGGTACGGTGACTGTGGCGAGCTCTGGTACAACGTGTTCGACGGCAATCGCTGGCTGGGCGACACGAAGGTCCAGCACGTGGGGATGTCGTCGAGCCCGTCGGCGGTGGTGTTCAACGGCAAGCTGTACTGCTTCCACCAGGGGGGCGGTAATTGCGGAGAGCTCTGGTACTCGGTGTTCGACGGCAATCGCTGGCTGGGTGCCACGAAGGTCCAGCACGTGGGGATGTCGTCGAGCCCGTCGGCGGTGGTGTTCAACGGCAAGCTGTACTGCTTCCACCAGGGGCACGGCGACAACGGGGAGCTGTGGTACTCGGTGTTCGACGGCAATCGCTGGCTGGGCGACACGAAGGTCCAGCACGTGGGGATGTCGTCGAGCCCGTCGGCGGCGGTGTACAACGGCAAGCTGTACTGCTTCCACGAGGGGTACGGCAATTGCGGCGAGCTGTGGTACTCGGTGTTCGACGGCAATCGCTGGCTGGGCGACACGAAGGTGGAGCGGGTAGGGATGTCGGACAGCCCGTCGGCGGTGGTGTTCGACGGCAAGCTGTACTGCTTCCACCAGGGGCACGGCGACAATGGCGAGCTGTGGTACTCGGTGTTCGACGGGAGCACCTGGCATGCGGACACGCGGCTCCAGGGCGTGGGGCTCTCGGCGGGGCCCAGCGTCATCGCCATCGAGTGATGCGCGCGCTTCGGGCTTCACTCGCTGCCGTCGAGCGGGTGAAGCGCCGCGGCGTGCTTCTGCGCGAAGTCCGGGAAGAGCTCGGGATGCACGCAAGCGGCCAGGATCTCCAGCGACTCGACGATGCGGGGGCCAGGGCGGTTGAAGAAGGCGTTGCCGTCGGTGACGACGAGGCGCCCGCCCGGGGAGAGCGCTGGCTGGAGGGTGCGGGTGATGAGGTCCCGCTCCGCCAGGGCGCGGTCGAGGGAGAAGCCGCAGGGCTTCACGAGCATCACGTCGGGGGCGAGCTGCTTTAGCGCCTCCGGGGTGAGGGTCGGGGCCGGTTCGCCCGTTCTCACGCCGACGGGGAGGCCTCCAGCGCGCTCGATGAGCTCGGGCATCCAGAGGCCGCCGAGCATGATGGGCTCCAGCCATTCCACGGAGACCACGCGCGGGCGCAAGGGGGCTTGCGACGCGCGGTGGGTGATGTGCTCGATGCGCGTTTTCAGCGCGGTACGGGCAGCGCGGCCGTGCTCGCTTCGATCCAGGGCGGCGGCGACGGTCTCGATGTCGTCGAGGATGTCGTCGAGGCGGGTCGGCGTGAGGCTCACGATGCACACCTCCTCGCGGTGCGCGAGGCGAGCGACGGCGCTGCGGACGTCGTCGAGGGAGACCGCGCAGACCTCGCACAGATCCTGGGTGACGATCACATCGGGGGAGAGGGCGGCGAGGCGCGCCTGGTCGACGGTATAGAGGCTCAGCGCATCGCGGACGACGTCACGCACTGCGGCATCGATGGCGCGGCTCGATCCGGTGGAGAGCACGCGAGCGCTGGTGAGCACGGGGCGATCGCGGATCGCTTCGGGGAAGTCGCACTCGTGGGAGATGCCGACGAGCGCGTCCGTGGCGCCGAGGAGGCACACGATTTCCGTGGCGGAGGGGAGCAAGGAGACGATGCGACGAGGTGGCACGGCCCGAGCATAGGCTGGTTGTGATGGTTCGGTCTCCTTTGCCGGCTGCCTGCTCCATGCAAGCCGTGTCGTCCGGTCGTTGGCTGCTTCCGGGTCAGCGGGGTATCCGGACGAGGATGGCCCGATGCCTGCAACACCGACAATCGAGAGCCGTGTTCCTGCACGGTATGAAAGGAGATGTCGCCATGGCCGAGAGTCTCAGGAAGTCCGTCGATGAAAATCCTCGTGTGCCTCCGAGCCGCAACAAGAAGCCGTCCAAGCCGCCGTCGAAGCCGGACGTCTCCCGCACGGACGCGGAGTCGCGCGAGGAGGAGGAGCACGAGGGGCACCGTCACCATCAGGATGCGGTGATCTCGCCGGCTTCGACCGGTTCGTCGTTCATCAGCCCGGGGGCCGTCACGATCCATCGTTGACGGTGTGCTGGGCAGGTCGGGACACCCGAGTCCGTCGAGGTGTCGCACGGAGGAGGTCTCTCGCGATCGGGAGGCCTTTTTCATGTCCATGCTGGGGCAAGATGGGGCGCGGAGCCCTCCGCTGACAGGTCTCACTTCGGCGCCTCCCGGTGCCGCGTTCAGGGCTCTCCGGGCTGCACCAGGGGAGAGCCTTGTGGCAACGATGTGGCCACGCCATGAGACCGCGCAAAGATGACGGACGTGCCGTTCCAGGTCTGATCCTGGGCGCCCTCCTGCTCGCGGGAGGGGTCTCCGCTTGCTCTCCGAAGCGCAGCGAGCAGCCCGCGGAGACGAAGCCCCAGCAGCCCACGGAGGCGAAGCCTCGGCAGACGGCGCGCACCGACATCGTGCTCACGGGCGCCGAGGCGATGGGGGACTGGACGTCGGACGCGCCTGGCGTGAAGCGCAAGATCACCGTGGCCGATCTGCCACCGCCGAACGAGAAGGAGTCGGTGTCGAACCGCCCCAGGAAGGCGGATCGACCTGCAGGGGCGCTCCCGAAGGTGCCCGCCGGGTTCACCGCGAACGAGTTTGCGAGCGGCCTCGAGAACCCTCGGGTGGTGAAGGTGGCGCCGAACGGGGACGTGTTCGTGGTGGAAAGCCGCGAAGGGCGCGTGCAGGTCCTTCGAGACACCGACAAGGATGGGAAGGCCGAGAGCCGCAGCGTGTACGTCGAGGGGCTGAAGAAGCCCTTCGGGCTCGCGTTCTACCCGGCCGACGCCGAGACGCCGACGCACGTGTACATCGCCAACACGGACAGCGTGGTGCGCTATCCCTACAGGCCGGGCGACAGCGCGGCGAGCGGACCTGCGGAGAAGATCGTCGACAACATCCCGTCGGGGGGCGAGGCGCTGGGCGGAGGGGGGCACTGGACGCGCGACATCGCCTTCAGCAAGGACAACCAGCGGATGTTCGTGTCGGTGGGGTCGCGCTCGAACGTCTCCGACGACGACTCGGAGAAGCGCCGCGCGAGCATCCTGGCCTTCACGCCGGACGGGAAGAACGAGGTGCTGTACGCCTCGGGAATCCGCAACCCGGTGGGGATCGCGATCGAGCCGGCCACGGGGGCGCTGTGGACCAGCGTGAACGAGCGGGACGAGCTGGGGGACAACCTCGTGCCCGACTACGTGACCCGGGTGCAGGAGGGAGGCTTCTACGGCTGGCCATGGTTCTACCTCGGCAAGAACCAGGACCCGCGCCACGAGGGCAAGCACCCGGCGCTGAGGGACAAGGTCATCGTGCCCGACGTGCTGATCCAGTCGCACTCGGCGTCCCTGGCGATGTGCTTCTACACGGGGCAGCAGTTCCCGCCGGAGTTCCGAGGGCACATCTTCGCGGCGGAGCACGGCTCGTGGAACCGCTCGCGGCGCACGGGGTACAAGGTGATCCGCGTGCCGGTGACGAACGGGAAGGCCGAGGGGTACTACGAGGATTTCCTCACCGGCTTCGTGAACGACGATGGTGACGTGTGGGGTCGCCCGGTGGGGGTGGCCGTCGCCCGGGACGGGGCCCTGCTGGTGACGGACGATCAAAGCAACACGGTCTGGCGTGTGGCTTTCGGTCGGTAGCGCGTCGCTCTCGGTCGGTAGCGAAGCAAGGGGCGAGGGCGGGGACGTCGCCCTGGGGGGGCGAGACCGGGGGCGCGCTCGAGCGCGTCGCCCACTGGGAGGGGCGTGGTAGGCTGCCGAGCAGGAGGGGCTCATGACGATCTCGCGGCGCGACTTCTTCCGGGTTTCCACGAGCACGGCGCTGGGCGGTCTGGTGGGGCTCGGGATCGATCTGGCGCCAGCGACGGCGCGGGCCGAGGCCCTCCGGATCAAGGACACGAAGGCCTACCCGAGCGTCTGCCCTTACTGCGCCGTCGGCTGCGGGACGGTGGTGCACGCGGCGGGGCACGAGATCGTCCACGTCGAGGGAGACGTCCGCAGCCCGGTGAACCAGGGGAACCTGTGTCCGAAGGGCGCCGCGATCTTCCAGCTCCACGTCAACCCGAACCGGACCACCAAGGTGCTGCGCCGCGCCCCCTACGCCACGGAGTGGGAGGAGTGGGAGCTCGACCGGGCCATGGATCGCGTGGCCGAGCTGGTGCAGAAGACCCGTGACGAGACGTTCGTGGAGCGCAGCCCGAGCGGCAAGCGGCTGAACCACACCCTCGGCATCTTCTCGCTCGGGGGAGCGACGATGGACAACGAGTGGAACCACGTGCAGCAGAAGCTGATGCGCGGTCTGGGGGTGGTGGCGATCGAGAACCAGGCGCGCATATGACATAGCTCCAGTGTCCCCGGTCTGGGGATCCGGCTCGGTCGCGGCGCGGCCACCATGTATGCGGGGAGCCTCGTGCATTCCGACTGCATCGTCATCGAGGGCTCGAACATGGCGGAATGCCATCCGGTCGCCTTCCGGTGGGTGATGCAGGCGAAGCTCGCGGGGGCGAAGATCATCCACGTGGATCCGCGCTTCACCCGCACCAGCGCGATGGCGGACATCCACGCGCCGCTGCGCGCAGGTTCGGACATCGCCTTTCTCGGTGGGCTGATCCGGTACGTGATCGAGCACGAGAAGTACTTCAAGGAGTACGTCGTCCACTACACGAACGCGGCGACGCTGGTGCGAGAGGACTTCCAGGACACGGAGGATCTCGAAGGCGTCTTCTCCGGCCTGCACGGCTACGACGGGGACGCGATCAACGGGTTCGTCGGCGAGTACGACACGGCGAGCTGGCAGTACGCGAGCGGGGACACGGGCTCTCACCGCGCAGGGGATGCGGCCTCGACGGGGCAGGCGAGCGAGAACCCGGCGAAGCGTGGGGATCTGGCCGACAAGGGGCCCGAGAAGGGCAAGCGTCCACCACGCCAAGGGCCGCCGTTCGATGACCTGGTGCGGTCGATGAAGAAGCCGCCGCCGCTTCGCGACGAGACGCTCCAGGATCCGCGCTGTGTGTTCCAGGTGGTGCGGCGCCACTTCAGCCGGTACACGCCGGAGATGGTGGAGCGGGTGACGGGCTGCCCGAAGGAGATCTTCCTGAAGGTGGCCGAAGCGATCTCCGCGAACTCCGGCGCGGACCGGACGACGGCGTTCTGCTACGCGGTCGGCTGGACGCAGCACACCTATGGGCCCCAGCTCATCGGCACCTGCGCGATGCTCCAGCTCCTGCTCGGTAACATCGGCCGGCCGGGGGGCGGCATCCTGGCGCTCCGGGGGCATGCGACCATCCAGGGGTCGACGGACATTCCGACGCTCTATCACTCCATTCACGGCTACATGCCGGCGCCGTCGACCCTGAAGCGGCACGAGACGCTGACCGACTACATCGCGACGGAGACGCTGCCAGCGAGCACCTGGTCCAACCTGCCCAGGTTCATCGTGAGCTACCTCAAGTCGATGTACGGCGACGCAGCGACGCTGGAGAACGACTTCGGGTATGCATGGCACCCGCAGATCGCCGGGGACCATTCCCACCTGCCGATGACCGTGTCGATGATGGAGGGGCGGGTGCGGGGCATGTTCGCCATGGGGCAGAACCCCGCCGTCGGGGCGCAGAACGCGCGCCTCCAGCGCAAGGCGCTGGCGAAGCTCGACTGGCTGGTGGTGAAGGACAACTTCGAGACCGAGACCGCGGCCTTCTGGCGCACCTCGCCCGAGGTGCAGAGCGGGGAGCTGAAGCCGGAAGCGATCGGCACCGAGGTGTTCCTGTTCCCATCGGCACAGGTGGGGGAGATGGATGGGAGCTTCACGAACACCCAGCGGCTCGTGCAGTGGCACGCCAAGGCGGCGGATCCACCCGGGGATTGCCGCTCCGATCTGTGGTTCACGGTGCAGCTCGGCAAACGGCTGAAGCAGCGCTACGCCGCGAGCACGCTGGAGCGGGACCGGGGCATCCAGAACCTGGTCTGGGACTTCGACGCGGATCACCCCGAGCCGGGCTCGCGCATCCTGGACGAGCCCGACGCGCGCAAGGTGCTGCGGGAGGTGAACGGCTTCCACTCGGCCGATGGGCGCCACCTGGCCAGTGCGGCGGAGCTGAAGGACGACGGCTCGACGACCTGCGCGTCGTGGATCTACTGCGGGATCTACCCCGAGCCCGGGAAGAACCTCGCGGAGAGCCGCAATCCCGATCCGCCCGAGGGGCCGCAGACGCACCTCGGCTGGGCCTTCGCGTGGCCCGCGAACCGGCGCGTGCTCTACAACCGCGCGTCCGCGCGACCCGACGGCACGCCCTGGAGCGAGCGGAAGAAGTACGTCTGGTGGGACGGGAAGCGGTGGACGGGGTACGACGTGCCCGATTTTCCGCTGACGAAGCGCCCGGATGCCCCCGCGCGGGCCGATGCGATCGGGCTGGACGCCCACGCGGGGACGGACCCGTTCATCCTCAAGATCGACGGCAAGGGCTGGCTCTTCGCGCCGACGGGCCTGGTGGACGGCCCCTTGCCCACCCACTACGAGCCGGTGGAGTCGCCGGTGCAGAACCCGCTGTACAAGCAGCAGACGAGCCCGGTGCTGAAGATGTGGCGGCGCGACGACAACCTCGTGGTCTCGCAGGATCCGCGCTTCCCGCACGTGCTGACCACGTACCGCCTCACGGAGCACCACCTCTCCGGGGTGATGAGCCGGTGGCTGCCGTGGCTCGCGGAACTCCAGCCGGAGCTGTTCGTCGAGCTGAGCCCCGAGCTGGCCAGCGTCCACGGGATCGAGAACCTCGACTTCGTGCGCATCTCCACGCCGCGTGGTTCGATCCGGGCCAAGGCGCTGGTGACCCGGCGGATGCGGCCGCTCCAGATCGACGGCAAGACGGTGCACCAGGTGGGGATGCCGTGGCACTGGGGCTACCAGGGCCTGGTGACGGGGGACGTGGTGAACGACCTGTCGGCCCTGGTCGGGGATCCGAATGTGTCGATCCACGAGGGGAAGGCGTTCGTCTGCAACGTGGAGAAGGCGTGATGGCAGAGCCGATGGGGTTCTTCACCGACACGACGGTCTGCATCGGCTGCAAGGCGTGCGAGGTCGCCTGCAAGTCGTGGAACCAGATCTCGTCGACGAACGGGGGGCAGAACGTGCTGTCGGGCGACAGCTACGACAACACGCGCAAGCTCGACGGTGAGCACTGGCGGCACGTGAAGTTCATCGAGCAGTTCAGCGAGGACCGCACCACCGAGGCGCGCTGGCTGATGATGAGCGACGTCTGCAAGCACTGCGTGCAGGCAGGGTGCCTGGAGGTGTGCCCCACCGGGGCGATCATCCGGACCGAGTTCGACACGGTGGTGATTCAGCAGGACGCCTGCATCGGCTGCCGAGCGTGCTTGCCGGCGTGCCCGTTCGGGGTGATCGACATCAACCCGGTGACGCACACCGCGCAGAAATGCACGCTCTGCTACGACCGGATGCAGGTGGGCATGACGCCGGCCTGCGCGCAGGCTTGCCCCACGGCGTCGATCCAGTTCGGGACGATCGGGGAGCTGCGCGAGCGGGCCGATGCGCGGGTGGAACAGCTCCACGCGCAGGGGCAGCGCGAGGCGTACATCTACGGCGATGAGGAGATGCTCGGGGGGCTGAACTCGTTCTACCTGCTGGTCGACAAGCCCGAGGTCTACGGGCTCCCCGCTGCGCCGAAGCTCCCGTCGCGGAACCTCTGGAGAAGCTCCTTTGCGGCGGTGGTGGGGGCGGCGGTGATGGGGTTGTGGGGGTTGATCACGTTGCGCACGCGGCGGCGTGGAGAGCGAGGGGAGCCGCCGCTGGCGCCCGGGGGAGGGAAGGGGGGCGTGACGTCCGCGGAGGGGAGCGGCGGTGGTGGAGGGAAGGCCGAGGCGCCGTCGGGGGCAGGGGAGGGGTCGACGTCATGAGAGACGTCCTCTTCACCGCGCCGGCCCACTGGCACGGGCTGATCGTCGTCTACTTCTTCTTCGGGGGCATCTCGGCGTGCAGCTACGTGCTGGCGGCGTTGCTCCACCTCTTCGGTGGCGAGGAGGATCGGCCGACCTCGCGCCTCGGCTACCTCGTGTCCTTGCCGGCGCTCATGGTCTGCCCGCCGTTGCTCATCGTGGATCTCGATCGGCCGGAGCGCTTCTGGCACCTGTTCTTGTGGTCCCAGCGCCCAGGCTTGATGTTCAAGTGGTGGTCGCCGATGTCGATCGGCTCCTGGGCGCTGCTGGCGTTCGGCGCATTCTCGTGCGCGTCGTTCCTGGGGGCGCTGGCGGTCGAGGGGTTTCGCCCGCGCTGGGTGCCGGAGCGGCTCGGGGGGCTGGGAAGAGGGGTGGTGGGCAAGCTCCTGGCGGTGGGGGGGGCGGGGTTCGCGTTCTTCATCGCTGGCTATACGGGGGTGTTGCTCTCGGTGACGAACCGGCCTTTCTGGGCAGAGACGCCGCTGCTCGGGCTGCTCTTCACGGCGTCGGCGATGTCGGCCTCGGCGGTGCTGGTGGGCTTCCTGGGAACCCGGCGCGGGGCTGCGTACGCGCCGACGTTGCCCTGGCTGTCGCGGATGGAGCATGTCGCGGCGTTCGTCGAGCTGGTGGTGCTCGTGCTCTTCCTGGTGTGGCTCGGGCCTGCGGTGGCGGCGTGGCGGAGCCCGTACGGGGTGCTGCTGGGGGTGGCGGTGGTCTTCGGGCTGGTGGCGCCGCTCGGGCTCTCGTGGGCGAGGCGGCGGCGAGCGCAGCGGGGAGGCGCGCCCGAGGCGATCGAGGGGGGGCTGAGCGTGCTCGGGGTCGGGTTCGTGCTGGTGGGCAGCCTGGCGCTCCGGGCGGCCATCGTGCTCGCCTCGGAGGCGGTGGGGCATGCATGAGGGAGGGGGGCGAGGGCGCCGGAGTTTCACGGCGGGGCGCGCGATGAGGTGGCTGGTCGTGACAGCGCTCGCGTTCTCGTTCGGAGGCTGCGCGAGTCCCGAGGCGAAGCGAACGCGCGGCGGGGGACCTGGGGCAGACCCGGGCAACCGAGGGGCGGAGGTGGCGGTGCATGGACGCGTGGACCCGTTCCATGGGACGCCCCGGAAGCTGCCGGTCGCCGCATCCTCCAGCAGGCCCGTGGCGACGTCGGGTGAGGTGAACGCGCGATGAGCCTCTCCAGCGCGGCCAGGACCCGCATCACCGCGATCTCGGCGACGGCGCCGGAACTCGCGCCGTGGCTGTCGATCTACGAGGTCGTGCTCGCGGAGCTCGCCGAGCCCACCTGGTCCGCGGTCACCCCGGAGAGCGGGGGGGAGGGACGGCGCGGCTTGGCTCCGGCCCTCGCGGGCGTTCGAATTCCCGTCGCCCGAGCGCCGTTGCGTCGCTTCTGGGGGCGTCTCTGTGAGGCGGCCGCGCGAGGCGCGTCCGGGGGGGAGGGGGCGTCGGGTGGAGCGCTGCGGGCGCTTCGAGACGCGGCTCGTCTGGAAGGTACAGACCTCTTCGCGCTGCTCGAAGCGGCCATCGATCACGAGGCGCCTCGTCTCGCCCGGAGCGCCGCGTCCCTGGGGGTCTCCCCCGCCGCCCTGGGGCCCGTCGCCCAGCTCGCCGTGATGCCCCTCCTTCAGGTCTGTCGGCGCGCGCTGGAGGCTGCCGTCGCGACGAAGCCTGCACCAGAACGCGAGCCCGGAAGCGCCTCCCTGAACGCGCCGGGCACCGCGGTGCTGGAGGCGTCTGCAGGGACCGCCCGAGGGGCGCACGTCCTGCCCCACTGCCCGGTGTGCGGCGCCTGGCCCACGCTCGTCGAAGCCAGGGGTCTCGCGCGCACCCGGCACCTTCGCTGCGGTCGCTGCGGTGCGGACTGGGAAACCCCCGTGCTGGCCTGCGCGCTGTGCGGAGAGCAGGACCACGAGAAGCTGGTGGCCCTGCAACCCGAGCAAGGGGGCGGCGCGCGCAAGGTGGATGCTTGCCTCGGTTGTCGTGGCTACCTGAAGTCGTTGACGACGCTGGCCGCGTGGCCCGGCGAGGTCGTCCTGCTGGAAGATCTGGCCACGATCGACCTCGACCTCGTCGCGCTCGATCGCGGCTATGTTCGACCCGGAGATCCTGGAGCGGCGCCGGGCGTCACGCTGGTGGAGGCACCCGAGCCACGCTGGAGCTTGCGGAGGTTCCTCGCATGAGCGCGCCCGAGCCACTCTCGCCGGTCGAGTTTTGCCGGCTCCTGCTCCGGACGCTGGAGGCGTCGGACGGCCGGCGTCGTCGCCGCAAGCGCAACACCACACCGGACGCGATCGGGCTCGGGATGAAGCGCCAGCTGCTGGAGCGCGCGACCGAGGAGGCCCCGACGGCCGACGCCTTCGAAGGGTGGCTGCTCGGCGTGACCCTCGGCGGCGATGGGGGCGCTCGGGCCATGGCACGCGACATCCACGACGAGTGGCAGATGGCGCGACGGGAGCCGGCTTTTCGCGCCTGGCTCGAACGGGGTGCGCCCTCGGACGACGTCGGCGGTGAGGGCGCCCCGTGAGGAGCGCTTCGGGTGGTCCGCTGGCATTGCCGAGTCGAGCCTCCAGCGATCACCTGACTGACGTCGACCGAGGCGTGGCCTCATAGGTCGTTCGTGACGGAGTTCTCGGTCGCGGAGGCCGGGGGTAACCGCCAGGAGCGAGGCATTCCCATGAAACCGCATCAACAGAACCCGAACGACCAGCGGTCCAACGTCAAGAATCCCAACAACGAGGCCTTCCGGACAGACCAGGCCAATCGCAACGAGCAGCGCGGGATGCGCGCTCCAGGGCAAGAGGGAGACACCGCGCGACAAGGGGATGTCCGCCCCCAGCAAGGTCAACCGAACGCCGGGCAGCAGGTGCCGCAGCAACGACAGCAGCCGCCCAATCCCCAGAACCCGAAGCGCTGATGTGCCAAGGGCCTAGATGACAGGGAGCGAGGGCTCACCAGAGCTCCTCCAAGCCGAGCCCCGCTCGACCCCTCCAGCCTACCGGGTGGCTTTTTGCCGAGCCTCCACCCATGGCTGCAGGGGTTTTTTCATATCTTCCTGCACCACCAAGCGCCTCCTCGGACCGCTCGGTCTGTCGGAACCGAGCGCGCAGCGTCGTTCATGTCCCCCGTTCGCGACGAAGCGAGTGAGCGGGCAATGCGCTGTGTTCAGCGCCTCGGTCGACCTCGTTCGTCCTGGCAGCTGCAGCGCGAGCGCGGCGCGTTTCCTTCTTCAAAGTGCTCCCGCATCGATTACAACGCCCCGTGGCCAAACCCAGAGCCCAGGCGGCTGCTCCGCCTCCTGCCCCTCCTTCCCTGAGCGTCGACGCTCGTCCGACGGCGATCCCCATCGGGCCACGGCTCCTCGCGGTGCTCGAGGTCGCCTACCGGGCGCGACGCCCCGTTCTCCTGGAAGGGCCAACGGGCATTGGCAAGAGCGAGCTGGTCCGCGCGCTCGCCGAGCAGCTGGGCATCGGTACCGTCGTCCTCGACCTCAGCCTCCTCGAGCCGCCGGATCTCGTGGGTCTGCCCGTCATCCGTGACGGTCGCACGATCTATGCGGCGCCCGAGGTCCTCCCGCAGAGCGGGGCTGGCATCCTGATGCTGGAGGAGCTGAACCGCGCCGAGCGCTACATCCAGCAGCCAGCCCTCCAGCTGCTGAGCGCGCGGCGCCTCCACCAGTACGAGCTGCCGCCCGGGTGGGTGTGCTTCGCGGCCATCAACCCGGAGTCCGCCGACTACCAGGTCACGCCCCTCGATCGCGCCCTCCGTGCTCGCTTTCTCGGCGTGAACGTGCGTGCCGACCGGGCCACCTGGCTGGCCTGGGCCGAGGTGAACGGCGTGCACCCTGGCGTCGTCGCGCTGGTCCGGGCGCACGAACGCGCCTTCGACGACGTGCCACCGCGAACCTGGACCTACGCCGCCCAGGTCCTCTCCGTCCTGCGCCCCGAGGAGATCGCGGCCGGTGAGGTCCTGCGCGATGCCCTCGCGGGTTACCTGCCACCGAGCTGGGTGGAGGTCCTCATCGCCTCCAGGGATGCCTGGTCGTCGCGCCTCAGCTTCGACATCCGCAGCTTGCTCTCCACGTACGGGCCAGGCTCTCCGGCCGCGCGCGAGCTCGCCCAGGCGCGCGAGCGCGGTGAGACCGACCGCTTCGACGAGGTGGTGGCCCGCCTCGCCCCCTTGCTCGCGGGTCCCGAGGTGGCGGTGCTGGCGTCGCAGGGGCGGCTCTCCCTCGCGGCCTTCGAGGCCCTCTGCGCCGACCTCCCTGGCGATCATCGCGAGCGTCTCGAAGAGGCGCTGGGGAGCAATGCGACGGCGACCTCCCTCATCGACGTGCGCCCCGACGAGCTGCTCCAGAATTACCCTGGCAGCGCGGCCGAGCGGCGCATCCTGGCCTGGCGCGCCGATCCCCTCCGGCGGTACCGCGTCGGCCTCGCCGTGACCGCGCTCCGCGCGCATCTGGAGGTGCAAGCACGTCTGACCGACATTCGACGGAGCAACGCCGCGCGCATCGCCCTCGGTCAGATCCTCACCCAGCTCCCCGAGCCGTGGGCGCTGCGGCTGGTCGAGACGCTGAAGAAGACCGGCATCACCCCCATCAGGCCCCAGTGAGCCCGGGAGGCGGTGCTCGCGGCGCCGACCTGGCCCCTGGCGAGCTGGGCCTGTGGCTCGGCCGGTTCGTCCAGGACCCGATCTTCCTGGAGCGGTACCCCTTCTACGCCGCGATCCTGGCGCGCCTCACCCCGGTGGCCGATCCCTCGGTGAAGCGCATGGCGGTGTCGCTCCACGACCGCCGCTTCTACCTGCACGTCAACATCGAGTCCTTCGCGCGCGAGCCGATCTACCTGCGCGGGATCCTGCTCCACGAGGTCCACCACGTGGCGCTCGGCCACCTCAGCCACCCCAAGTTCGCCGAGGCGGAAGACTCCGAGCTGATGGAGCTGGCCCTGGAGATGTCCGCGAACGAGTTCATCGAGGAGCCGCTGCCCGATCCCATCGTCTGGCGCGCCTATGCACAGGTCGGCATCCGCGCGGGCCAGAGCACCCTGGAGCGCTACCGCTTGCTCGTGGACGCAGCGAACTGCGGAAGGCTGGAGCGACGGGACGGCGAGACCGTCGACGAGCACCGCATCCTGCGGGCGCCGTCGAGGGAGCCGGGGGCGGTGGAGCACACGCGGCAGCTCCTCGTGGAAGCCGCCGAGGAGGCCGCCTCGCGCGGTGGAGAGGACGCGCTCAGCCTGCTCGTCGCAGGCCGGGCACCAGGTCGTCTCCTCGAGGACCTCACCGGCGCGCTCGGCCCCCGCGAGCACTTCCTCGACTGGCGGACGGCGCTCCGCATGTTCGTCGCCCGCGCGCGCGCCCCCGTGCACACCTACGCGCGCCCGAACCGGAGGTTCCCGGGTCGCGTCGGCGAGGTCCCGGGCCGCACGTACGCGCCCCGCGCCATCGTGAAGCCGTTGCTGCTGGTGGCCATCGACACGTCCATGAGCATGCGCGTGGGCGAGCTCGACGAGATCGCGCGGCAGCTCGAGGCGATGCGCGACCACGCCCGCGTCATCGTCGCCGAGTGCGACGCCGAGATCACCCGCGTCTACCCCTTCCGCGGCGCGCTGGAGCAGGTCGCGGGTCGCGGGGGGACCGATCTCCGCCCTGTGTTCGAACCCGCCTTCCTCGCCGCCCAGAAGGTCGACGGCGTCGTCTATTTCACCGACGGCCTCGGCCCGACGCCGGAGCTGCCCCCACCGCTGCCGGTGCTGTGGATCCTCACCAAGCCCTTCGACTTCGCCTGCCGCTGGGGTGAGCGCGCCTGGCTCGAACGCGGAGGATCTCCGCGTTCCCCCTCCGCTGGCTGAGTCCGAGCTGCGCTGACATTTCACGACGAGCGCGCCAGAAGGGTGGCCGTGTGATGACGTCCTGGCGTCCACGGGAGGCTGAAGTTCATGGTGGATCGAGCGTCATCCGAATCGAGCGCCATTCATGGAACGAACGCGCTTCGAATCGATCCACGCGCCGGAAAGAAGGGTGATCGAATTGATCCGAGCCGTCCCTCGGAGCCACGATCGAAATGATCCAGGTGCGCCATTCGAGGGGTGATCGAGTCGATCCAGGTCAGTGATTCGAGGCAGGTACGAAGCGTCTCTGTGGGGGATCCGGGGGTGATCGAATCGATCCGATGGGTCGAATGAGCGATCGTCGAAGGACGTTCAATCGAAAGATTCATCGCTGCCGCATTCGATGAGCCGGCGTGTCATTCGTTGGAGATCCGTTTTTCGCATGCTATGACTTGCCTGCCCTGGCCGCGACGCCGCAGAGGTTTGGCGGGCACGTGATGTCGCGGTGCCCGTCGTCGCGTCGAATTGCATCGATGGCGAACGACATGCGTTCACCCTCGTCGTCGCGCCAAGGGCCATGTGGGATTCAGTGGTGAATCCAGTGTCCATTCACCAGGAGGTCGGAATGAACGAGCGCTCGCTTCTCGACGGGTTGACGACTCCAGCATGGCAAATCGGTCTCGGTCTCGCGTTTCTGCAGGCGACGCTGGCGGGCTGTGTGGCGTCCTCGGACGAGAGCGCCGAGCTCGTCGACGAGGTGGCGCTCGCAGCGAACCCCACGCCGGTCTCGCAGCACGGCGCGCTCCAGGTCGTCGGCAACCGGATCAAGGACCAGCACGGGAGCGACGTCCAGCTTCGCGGCATGAGCCTCTTCTGGAGCCAGTGGGGTCAGACCGGCGGACCAGGCAATGAGTTCTACAAGGCCTCGGTCGTCAATACGCTCGCCGACGGCTGGAACGCGAACCTCGTCCGCGCCGCGCTGGGCGTGGAGCCGGACGGCTACCTCGTGAATCCCACGGCCGAGGAGAACCGGGTGAGGACCGTCGTCGACGCGGCGATCGCCAAGGGGATCTACGTCATCATCGACTGGCACGATCACGCCGCCCACCAGCACACCCAGCAGGCCCGCGATTTCTTCGGCAGGATGGCCCGCGCCTACAGGAACACGCCGAACGTCATCTTCGAGATCTTCAACGAGCCGCTGAACTACCACGCCTGGACCGACGTGAAGGCGTATGCGGAGACCGTGATCGGTGCCATCCGGGCCGAGGGCGCGAACAACCTGGTCGTGGTCGGCACCCCCACCTGGTCCCAGGACGTGAACCTGGCCGCCGACAACCCCATCACCCAGTACGCGAACATCGCCTACACCCTGCACTTCTACGCGGGAACCCACGGGAGCAGCCTCCGACAGAAGGCGACCTACGCCTTGAACAAGGGCGTCGCCCTCTTCGTCACCGAGTGGGGCACGTGCGACGCCTCCGGCAACGGCGGGCTGAACCTCGCCGAGTCGCAGGTGTGGATCGACTACATGAACACCAACAAGCTGAGCTGGGCGAACTGGTCGCTGAACCGCAAGCAGGAGACGGCCTCGGCGCTCCTCCCGCACGCCAACACGACCGGCCCCTGGATCGGCTCCGAGCTCACCACGTCGGGTGCGTTCGTGAAGCAGAAGCTCCTCGATGGGAGCGGGAATCCGGGAGGTGGCGACGATGACGACGAAGAGCCGACCCCCTCGCCCCTGTTCCAGTTCTCGGTCTCGCCGAACATCAACCCCTGGTGGATCCAGGTGGCCGTGTCCAATCCGGGTCGCGTCATCACCAGCGTCACCGCGAAGGTCGGTAACGCGACCTACCCGCTCGTGCTCCAGTCCTGGGGCGAGTGGGCCATCAGCCCGCCGAGCGCCGTACCCGCCGGCACCCAGGTGATCTTCACCGCGACCGACGACCAGGGCGGGGTGGGAACGTTCTCCTCGCAGCCCTGGCCTGGCTGAAACGACGCGGCTCGTGCAGTCGTGCGAGTGCGTCACGATGACGAGCGCTGCGCACGTCGTTCATGCGTGCCGCTGCGGGGCGCAGGCTGCGTCCCCACGCAAAACATGCGCGCTCCCTGGGGTCGTGTGAAGTGGATTCGGATCGCGCCTCTCTCTTCGGCGGGCTACCCTCCCGGCAGGTTTTTACCTTCAACGTAGTGCCTTCGTCATTCGTTCCGACGGAGCGCTTCCCAGGAGACCGGCCATGACGCAGTACAGAGATCCGCGAGCGAACTTGCAGCAGGCGCAGAATCTGGTTCAGGGCAAAGGGTTCATGGGATGGCTCACGCGCCTCTTCATGGGCAAGAGCGCCGCCAACCAGATGAACGCTGGGATCGAGCAAGCCCAGGCGCACCTGAACCAGGCCGACATGCAGCAGCGGATCCTCGCCACGGGCGTCCCGGCGCGCGCCACGGTGCGTCACATCCAGGACACGGGTACCCTGATCAACTTCAACCCCGTCGTCGACCTGATGCTCGACGTGTACCCCGAGGGGCAGCAGCCGTTCCAGATGCAGCTCCGCACGGCCGTCTCGAAGATCGCCATCCCTCGCGTGGGCGACGTCATCACCGTGAAGTACAACCCGCACAACGCCTACGAGATGGCCATCGTGCAGTGACCTGACGGCCCCCTCCGGGTGGCTGCGGGGTTGTCTTCGTGGGCGTTTGGGAAGAGGCTCCCGTCCTCTCCCGACGCACCACGAGCCCTGCACGAGCCACCATGTCCCATCTCTCCGACTACCAGCCCAGCCCTCACGTCACGCAGACCTGGCACGTCGAGAAGCCCGCGGCGCGCGGTCGTCGCGGCGTCTGCGCGTCCCAGTCCCGCGCGGCGGCCGAGGTGGGGGCGAAGGTCCTGGAGGCTGGCGGCAACGCGGCCGACGCGGCCGTCGCCGCCGCGTTCGCGCTCTCGGCCGTCGAGCCCTGGAGCAGCGGCATCGGCGGCATCGGCTTCGCGGTCGTCCACCGCACCGGGGAGGCCGAGGCCCAGGTGGTCGACTTCGGACCCGTCGCACCAGGAGGCGTCGACCCCTCCGCGTTCCCGCTGACCGGGCGCATGAAGCGCGATCTGTTCACCTGGCCCGAGGTCGAGGGGGACCGCAACATCCACGGCCCCCTGTCCTTCGTCACCCCGTCCGCGGTCGCCGGCTACGACCTCCTGCGTGAGCGCTTCGGCAGCGGCATGCCGGTCAGCGACCTGCTCGGCCCGGCCATCGCCCTGGCCCGGCGTGGCCTGCCCCAGGACTGGCTCGCCACCCTGAAGATCGCCGCACAGGCCAGCATGCTCCGCCTCTACCCCGAGAGTGCCCGCATCTACCTCCCCGACGGCCTGCCGCCCGTCCCGCCCTACCAGGGCGGGCTCCAGTTCTTCCGGCTCGGCCACCTCGCCGAGACCTTCGAGCGGCTCGCCCGGAGCGGCCTGCGCGACTTCTACGAAGGCGGCGTCGCAGCGGACCTCATCGCCGACATCCGCGCGCTGGGCGGCTTGATCACCGCCGACGATCTCGCGCAGTGCCGGGCCTCGCTCTACCCCGCGACGCGCCTCGACTGGCGTGGTCGCTATACCCTCCACACCGCCGGTGGCCTCACCGCCTCGCCGACCCTCGCCCGCGTCGTGGAGGCCATGCGCGACGCCCCCCTCGGCGCCGCCCCGGATGCCCCCTGGTTCCGTGCCCTCGCCCAGGCCCTGCGGGGCGCCTACGCGGCCCGTCTGGCCGGCCTCGGCGCCAGCGCCCCACCCGGCACCGATCCCACCGCCACGGGCGCCCCTGGCTCGCCCCAGGGCACCCGGACGCTCGAACCGCCGGGCACCTGCACCACCCACCTCACCGTGGCGGACGGCGAAGGGACGATGATCGCCCTCACGAGCACCCTGCTGTCCTCCATGGGCAGCCGCGTCGTGCTCCCCCGCACCGGCGTGCTGATGAACAACGGCGTCATGTGGTTCGACCCGACCCCGGGCAGCCCGAACGCCATCCGCCCTGGCGCGCGCCCGCTCAGCAACATGTGCCCGGTCACCGTCTCCGCGAACGACACCGCGGGCCCCCTGCTCGCGGCGGGTTCCTCGGGCGGCCGCCGCATCCTCGCCAGCGTCTACCAGGTGCTCGCCTTCGCCCTCGACTTCGGCATGACCCTGGAAGACGTCGCCCATGCTCCCCGCCTCGACGTCATGGGCCCCGATCTCGTCAGCGCCGACCGCCGGCTGCCGCCCGACGTGCTGGAGGGACTCGCCGCCGACGGTACGCTCGACGTCGTGGAGCACGTCACCGCCCCCGAGCGCTTCGCTGCGCCGAACGTCATCCGGCGCGAGGAGAGCACCCTCGCGGGCATCACCGACGTCATGTCCCCCTGGTCGGCGGCCGTCGCGGCGGACGAATCGCGGTAGGCGCCCCCCCGGGTCGCCGTCGCGCCTCAGGGCTTTCCGGGGATGCCCAGCCGGACCTTGTACACGGAGGTGCGGGCGCTGATGTAGAGCGTCCTCCGGTCCGCGTCGCCGAACGCGCAGTTCGACGGCTGCTGCGGGACCGGGATCGTCCCCCAGGTCGTCCCATCGGCCTGGAGCACCAGCACCCCGTTGCCGGTGGTCAGGTACAGGTTGCCCCCGTCGTCCACGGCCATCCCGTCCGGGCCCGCGATCCCGTCCAGCATCCGCTCTCCAGGTCCCGTCGACCCATCCTCCTCGACGGGGAACCGGTGCAGCTCACCGATCTGCGAGTCCGTCACGTAGAGCGTCTTCTCGTCCGGCGAGAGCGCGATCCCATTCGGCTGGGTGAAAGCGTTGCTCACCACGCTCACCGTCCCGTCGAGCGCCACCCGGAACACGCCCCTGAAATTGATCTCCTGCGGCGCGCCTCCGAGACCGTAGGTCGGATCGGTGAAGTAGATCGTCCCGTCGCTCCGCACGATGGCGTCGTTGGGCGAGTTGAAGCGGTTGTTCTGGTAGCGCTCCGCGACGACCTCCACGGTGCCGTCGGCCAACGTGCGGGTGACCCGCCGGTTCGCATGCTCGCAAGCGATCACCTCGCCGTTCGGCGTGAGCGCCAGGCCGTTGGTCTGCCCCGAGGGCTCGCGCCACACCGTCACGTCACCACCCGCCGAGACCTGGTGGATGCGGCTGTTCGGAATGTCGGTGAACCGCAGCACGGACTCCGCGGGGAACCAGCAGGTCCCCTCGGTGAAGCTGTGGCCTTGCGACACGATGCTGACGGCGTCGATGTCCTCGATGGGGTTCACCCCTTCCCAGCTCATCCCGCCGGCCTGACCCCCCTGGCCTCCGTTGCCCCCGGTCCCACCGCCCTGGCCTCCCTGACCGCCGCTGCCGCCGTCGCCCGAGGTCGACGTGGTGCTCGTGGTGCTCGTGGTCGTGGTCGACGAGCCATCGTCGTCGCCTCCGCACGCAGCGAGGAGGGCGAGGGGCAAACCGAGCGCGAAAGCATGTAGGAAACGCATGCGCGCAGTCTAGTCGTCGACCGAGGCGTTACCAGACCTCGACGCTGCGGCGCGCCCGATTCGCGCACACCTCGGACGCGAGAATCAGGGCGCAGCAGAATGGCGGTTGAAGAACACGCGCACATCGGCGAGATCGCGCCGGGCCACCACGAGGTCGAGCCGACCATCCCCATCGACGTCGACCACCGCGAGCGCGCTCGGTTCGCCTCCCACGTCGATCTGGGGCCCCTCCACGAGCAGCCCGGCCCGGTTCAGCAGGATCTGCACCCGGGAGCCGCTGGTGAGCAGCAGATCCTGATCGCAGTCCCCATCGATGTCGGCGAGCACGGGCCACCGGTTCGGTCCCGCTCCGAGCGCGTACTGGCTCGGTGTCAACGTGCTCCCATCCTCCGAGCCCATCCACACTTGCAGGGTCTGCATCTCGTCGATCGTCACGAGGTCTTGCTGCCCGTCGCCGTTCAGATCGCCAGCCGCGAGGTGGCGTGTCCGGTGCGCCAGAGAGGCCACCTGAGCGCGGACGATGAAGGTGCCGTCGCCATCGTTCAGATGCACGTGCAGGCCGTACAGATCCGCGTCCGCCGTCGTGCCCGCCACGTCGAGCGCGCCATCGCCGTCGAAGTCGGCCAGCACCACCGCGTCGAAGGCGCGCACCTCGCTGGCCTCCAGCATGCCGCTCATCTGCCGCCGCACCAGCCAGGCGTAGAGCTCCGACTCTCCGGTGGCGTAGATCTCGTCGCGCCCGTCACCATCGACGTCGCCGATTGCTGCCCGGCTGAGGAGCACGTCCATGTGGCTCTCGGGCACGATCGCCCTCTGCGCGGTCAGGAAGGTGCCGTTGCCCAGGCCGGAGAGTACCTCGAGGTAGGCGCAGTCCGAGGCCGCGCACTCGGAAATGCTCACCAGGTCGAGCCCTGCGTCGGCGTCCAGGCGGCCCAGGTACAGCGCCTTGGGCCAGTCATCGAGGGGGACCGCGCCGCGGCTGGTGAACGTGCCGTCGCCACCGTTGAGCCACACCTGCGCCGTCGGGCTCGGGTTCCCTCCGAACACGAGGTCGACACGGCCATCGCCGTCGAGATCACCGAGGGCGAGCGCGTTCACCTCGGTGCTCGGGGGAACGGCCGCGTAGGTGCCTCCGGCGACGAAGGAGAGGTCGTCTCCGGGGGGCGCATCGACGCACGAACCCGCCGCGCCGCCGGCCCCCCCATCCGAGCCGCCGGTGCCGCCAGTTCCCCCCCCGCCCGTGCCTCCTGGTGTCCCCGGCGGGTCGACGTCGCTGCTGCACGCCGCGACCACCAGCGCGAGCGCCACCGAGAGTCCCCCGGCGACGCCCTTCATGGCCCCTCCCCTTCGGTGTGGCATGGTCAGCCCAGCATCTCGCTGATGTGCCCTCGCGGGAGGCTCGAGTCTCCGAAGTTGTCGAGCGGCGCACCTTCTTCGTTGAGGCAGCCCACGGCCGCGCCGATCGTGCTCAGCAGCCGGTTGTTCGCGACGTTACCCGCGTCGATGTAGTGGCCCGTCTTCAGGAAGCCGTTCGCGCTGCCCGCGAGCACGTAGGGCACGTTCGTGTACGAGTGGTACTTGTTCGCCAGATCGTTCAGCCACACGGCCACGCCGTAGTCGAGCAGCTTCCCGCTGCCGAACTCGTACGCCGACAGCCGGTCCAGGAGGTGCTTGAACAGCCGTCCGTGGATGCGGTCGATCTTGTGGTGCAGCATCATCGCGCCCTCGATGGGCGGCCCCGAGTCGCCGTCGCTGTCGATGCGGTGCGAGATCTTGTGGAAGCTCTTCTGACGCACCCCGTCGATCGTGTACTCGGTGCTGTCGTTACCGTCGCCGATCTGGAGCGTCGCCGCGCGGGTCACGCCGCAGGCCATCGCCAGCGCGATGATGTCCATCTGCATCCGCGCCACGGCCTCCACGTTGTCGTTCGCGCCGGCGCTGCCCGAGATCGCTTCCATCTCGAGCACGGTCGGGTCGGGGAGCTGGCAGCTCATGGTCACTTCCAGATCGCGGATGGACTGGAAGTGCATGTCGAGCTTCTGCTGGTCGTTCTTGCTCAGCGCCGTGCTCTTGAGGAGCGTGTTCATCTGCTCGCGCACCAGGTCGTTGACGCTGGTCCGCTGGGCCGCCAGACGCTTCAGCACCTCGGGCTCGAGCTGGGACAACCCGAACAGCGCCATGTACGCGTTGTACGGGTTCCGTTCGGCAGCGCGGAGCTGCCTGGGCCCGCGGTACGACATCACCTCGTCGATGTAGCCGTTCATCTTGCCGGCATAGAGCGTGAGCGGCTCGACGCCGGGGGTGTTCAGCTCGCGCGCGATCCGGTTGTCGATGGATTCGCCCATCGAGAGCGACGCGTTCCCGGAAGGATCGTCGGACACCCGCGCCGCGGTCAGGCACTGGTTGCCGCCGCCCGAGTGGCCGCACCCGTTGCCCGGGAACGCGAAGTTCACACCCCGGACGAGGGTCAGCTTCTCCGCGTAGTCCTTGAGCTCGCTCACGGCGCGCTCCCCGTCGGCCGTCATCGACGCGACGGTCAGGGGCCCGAGGGCGCTCGGCCAGAACAGCTCCGGCTCGTCGTTCGTCCTCTGCACGACACCGTTGGCTTGGCGCATGAAAATCGCGAACGGCGGAATGTCGCCCGGCCCGGCCTCTGCCTTGCGAGGCGCCACGCTCTCGAGGAACGGAATCGCGATGCTGACTCCGAACAGACCGCGAAGGAAACGACGTCGGTTGATCATGGGGCCTCCACGGGCGAGCGAGTAAGGAAGGCATCGGACGCGACGAGATCGAGGATCAGCTCCTTCACCGGAGCGCCTCCGCGCGACGACTCGGCGATCTTCACGAGCAAGGGCGCGTCCGCGTCCGTCGTGTCGCGGCCGAGCCCGAACTGGAGCCAGTGCTTCGCGTAGCAGCTGTGGGCCTCGTCGCTCTCGGCGATGACCTGGCTGAGCTCGACGCCGTTCTCGAAGCGCTGGGCGCCGCTGGCGAAGTGGAACTCGTCGGCCGCATCGATCGGCAGGCTGTTGTCCATGGTGCGCCACTGACCGAGCGCGTCGTAGTTCTCGAACGCGAAGCCGATCGGGTTGATCATCGTGGCGTGGCACGCCGCGCCGCAGGTGCCCTTCCCGGTGTGCGCGTCCACCCGGTCGCGGTTCGTGCCCTCGGTGCTCGCCGGCAGGGCCTCCACGTTGTTCGGCGGCGACGGCAGCTTCGAGCAGAGGAGGCGCAGGTTCACGAAAACGCCTCGGTGGATCGTGTCCGGCTGCCGCGCCGTCGCGTTCGACGCGAGGAAGCCGATGCGGGTCAGGAGTCCCGAGCGCTGCGCCGGGTCGAGCGTCACCTGCTTGAACTCCTCCGAGTGGTCGCCCTCGAGGCCATACACCTCGGCGAGACGATCGTTCACGAAGGCCGTCCGGGAGGTGAACAGGTCCGCGAGGCTCCCGTTCTGGGAGAACACCACGTGCTCGACGAACATCTCCGCCTCGCGCGCCATGTCCTCGCCCATCTCGGGGGTGAAGTTCGGGAACAGCTCCGGGTCCTTCGCGAGATCCAGGTAGTGCTCGAACTTGTAGAGCTGCCCGTGGAACGAGCCCACCACCTCGTGCGCCCGCGGATCCTCCAGCATCTGCTTGGCGTAGGCGTGCACGCCCTCGGGCGTGCTCAGCTCCCCGGACGTCGCCGCCTCGAGCAGCGTGTCGTCGGGCATGGTGTTCCACAGGAAATACGACAGGTTCGTCGCGATCTCGTAGCCGGTCAGCGGGATCAACCCGTCCGGTCGCGGCGTCCCGCCGGCGTTCACCCGGTACACGAAGAACGGCGACTGCAGGAACGCTTGGAGCACGAGCTGCATCCCGCCGACGAACGGATCCGTGTCGGTGAGCACCTCCGGCGCGCTCCGGTACAGTGCGAGGAACCGGCCCACCTCGACGTCCGTGAGCGGGCGACGGAACGCGCGCAGACCGAACGACGTGACGAACTCCCGGACCCGCGCCTCCTGATCGCCGCCCGTGTCGGCTGGTACGATCCGCCCGAGAAGCTCGGACGACGAGGTGACCAGCGCCGACAGCTCCTCGGCCGCGACCTGGTAGTCGCTCCACAGCCCAGGTGTCACCTGGAGAACGATCTCGTTGTTGTCGAAGACGCCGCCCAGCGGGTCGCGCGTGAACGACGCCGACATCCCTGTCCGCGCGTCGAGGCGCAGCAGATCGCGCGTGGTGTTCTCCCACTGCGCGTGGCTGAGCCGAGGGAACTGGCTGCGCGCGTTCAGCGACTCGACCCCCTCGTTGCCCTTCGGGCCGGGGACCTTGTCGGGATCGCCGAAGATCCCGGTGCACGCCGGCGTGGCGAGCGCCACGAGCAGCGCGCTCGTGCGCAGGCGCGAGAACCAGCGCGGCGAAGCTACATCAAGCCGATCACGAAGACCCATCGCGTGTCTCCTTCCAGACGGCGGCGAGAATGCGCTGCGCGCTCGCGTGGCTCAACATGGAACAGCCCGGTAGTGCTCGGTTTTTCAGCCATGGATGTCGTGCTGGAGGAAAATCCCATCGAGGCGCCATCCATCCTCGGAACCCGTGCAACCTCGACGCACTTTTCAATGCATTTCTGCGCGCACGACGCGCTCCCGCGCATCGGTCCTCTCGACGCTCCTCGTCTGCGACAGCCATGCGTCGCATGATCCGTCAGCGCACTTCGACCAGCGTTCGCGAACCCCCGCGGTCGTGTACAACTTCGGGGAGACGCCTCTGTCGCGACATGCCGCGTCGCGTTGCCGGTGCTGTACCAAACATCACGCGCACTTGCCCACCGGCCTTCGACGCGCTCGCCTTGACAGGGCAGGGGACGCTCCGCTCCCCTGACCGGTGGTGCCGCTCCACGAGGAGCGCACTTCCCTCGCGACCTGCCCGCAAACCTGCCGCAGCACGACGACACCATGGGTCAATTCGATCCCTTCTCATCCACCCCTTTCGCCCAGCAACCCGGCCTCCAGGCGCCTGTCTTCGGGAGCAAGAGCCTCCTCGATCCGAACACGTCGGGCACGCCGAGCACCTTCAGCGGCAAGGCCGTCTCCCCCGAGCCCGTCGACGGCGATCCCACCCGCTTCTCGAAGCGCATGACGGATGCTGGCAACGAGGCCGACCAGAAGCTCGGCGACACCCAGGCCGATGGCGCGTGCTCCACCTGCCCCTTCAAGGTCCGGCTGGAGCACAAGAGCCGCTACACGAAGAAGTACCTGGACAAGGAGTGGGTCCCCTGGGACGCGCCGTTCACCTTCCTGATCGGCCAGGAGCGCGTGCTCAGCGTCCGCGTCGCCGAGCCCGCCGGTGCCTCGGCCACCTGGAAGATCGAGCCGGTCGGTGACCACAGCGGCGTGGTCAAGCCGGCCACGGGCACGGGCAACCAGTTCGACTACACCCCGAACGCCGACAAGCGGAAGCCGCTCGCCTCGGGCTCCCGGTCACCGAACAAGCCCGTCGAGTACAAGATCACCGCGACGGTCACCCACAACGGTGGCACCCAGGAGGTCGTCGAGACCATCAAGCAGGACGAGAAAGACATCATCCGGCAGGAGTACGTCGACTTCCGGACCTGGTTCGTCGGCAAGAAGGGCGACAGGTTCGTGCTCCACGTCCCCTTGCGCAACCACGTCGTTGCCCCTTCGCGTCCCTCGCTGCGCACGGGCAACTACAGCCTCGTCGTCGATTCGGCCACGTCGGAGCTGCTCGCCGCCGTCGAGGCGAACCTCGGCGGCAAGGTCACCGTCAACAGCGGCTGGCGAAACCCCCGTCGCAACCAGGCCGTCGGCGGCGTGACCAACAGCAACCACCAGCACGGTGGCGCCGTCGACATGAAACCGACCGTGGACGGCGCCGGGAAGCCGGGTGGCATGTACCAGATCTACAACGCTGCCCTCAAATCGGGCGGGCGCGCCGCCATCCTCGAGCATGGAGGGACGGCCATCTACCCGACGAACAAGGCCGTCCCCGCGATCTCGGACGAGTCCCCCGACAAGAACAACAACGGCGTCCCCGACACGATGGACGGCAAGTTCGCCCACGCAACCCACGTACACATCGACCGCGATCCGCCGAACGGTGGAGAAGACGACTGAGCCGAGCCGCTTCATGAGAGCCCGCATCGTGATGTCGTCCGGTGGCGGTCCGGTTACGCTGCGCGCGTGACACGCCGTCGGTCCGACATTGCAGCGGGCGCGGGGCTCGCGGCCCTGGCCGCCCTGAGCTTCGGGCTCACCACCCCGGTCGTCGAGCGCTCCGGGCGAGGTGTGGGCGCCTTCTCCACCGCTGCCGTGCTCTACGCGGGCGCTTCCATCGCCGCCTTCGCGCTCGGCTGCGTGGCCACGCCGGACAGCGCCCGGCTGAGCCGACAGCACCTCGGCAGGCTGTTCGCCATGGCCGTCTTTGGAGCGGGTGTCGCCCCCACCTTGCTCGCGTGGGGCGTCCAGAGGTCCGGCGCGACGACGGGCTCGCTCCTGTTGAACCTCGAAGCGGTGTTCACGGTACTCCTCGCGTGGCGCTTCTACCGCGAGCCTCTCGGCCGTCGTGTCGTCGTGGCTCTTCTGGTGATGGCCCTCGGTGGCGTCGCACTCACCATGAACGCGGCCTCCTCCGTCGGGTTCGATGGACTCGGGGCGGCGGCGATCACGGGGGCGACGCTCGCCTGGGCGCTCGACAATACGCTCTCCCGCGGCCTTGCGGAGCAGGATCCCTCGGCGGTGGTCGCGAGCAAAGGAGCGCTCGGCGCTGCGCTCACGGGCGCCATCGCCTGGATGACGCACGACCCCTGGCCGAGGCCCGGCCCCGCGCTGGTGCTGCTCGCCTGTGGCGCGACCGGCTATGGCTTGAGCCTGCGGCTGTACCTGCTCGCGCAGCGGCGCATGGGGGCAGCGCGCACCGGCTCCGTCTTCGCCCTCGCGCCGTTCATCGGCGCGTCGCTGGGGTGGGCCCTCGGCGATCAGCCGCTGGGCCCCTGGACGCTGCTCTCGGCCTCGCTGTTCGCGGTGGGGGTCGCCCTCCACATCACCGAGCGGCACGAGCATCACCACGTGCACCCGGCGATGAAGCACGACCACCCCCACCGCCATGACGACGGTCACCACGACCACGTGCACGATCCGCCGTTCTTCGGGGAGCACACGCATGCGCACCACCACCACCA
The DNA here is from genome assembly GCF_001189295.1 of Chondromyces crocatus. NCBI lineage: Bacteria > Pseudomonadati > Myxococcota > Polyangiales > Polyangiaceae > Chondromyces > Chondromyces crocatus. Next base: position 8,138,204 of record NZ_CP012159.1, on the reverse strand, counting down.
TGTCGAGCACGCGCACGATCACGCACCCGACATCCATCACGATCACGATCACGAGCACGCACACGCGTGACGGGTTGCAGCGACCGCTTCGCCTCGTGAATGCCCCCGACCCATGACCGTTCGCAGCGCGCCTGCGGGCCGCTATCCTGCGACGCATGCGTCCCCAGGTGGTCCCACTCCTCGCCTCGCTCCTCGTCCTGCCGGTTTCGTGCGGTAGCGCTGACGACGGCTCGTCGGGCACCCCGACGACACCTCCACCTCCGGAGACCCTGGGCACGGCATGGGAGGCCGAGAGCGTCTCGCCGCTCGCGCTCTCGAGCCCGTGTCCCTCGTTCTCCTGCCTCGCCACCACGGATCCCTCGCTCGTGCGCTCGGCCGATGGCGACCTGCTGCTCTACTTCTCGGCGGGCGGCATTCGCGAGGAAGGCGATGGCAGCCATGCCGTCTGGGGGCCCACCATCGGTCGTGCACGGCGCGCGGACGGACAGGAGACCTTCGTGCTCGACCCCGTCGACCGGCCCGTCGTCGATGCCGCCCCCGTCGGCGCGTGGGACCGCCACGTCGAGACGGTGTCGGTGTTCGCCGATCCCGCAACGTCTCGCTACCGCATGGTCTACATGGGCTACGAAGCCCGCCCCGGCGATCCTAACTACGTCGACGGTGGCCCCACGACCTACCAGGGGACGGCGCTCGGCCAGATGACGTCGAGCGACCCCGAAGGCAAGGTGTGGCAGCGAAACCCCGAGCCCATCTACCGCCCGGCGCCGGATGCATGGGATGGACTGTTCATCACCGGCGCCAGCGTCGTGATCGGACCGGACGGCGTGTGGCGGCTCTACTACTCCGGCGCCGGCACCACCGTCGGCATCGGGCTGCTCACCTCGAACGACGGCGGCGACACATGGCAACCTCATCACGCGCCCGTGCTCGAGCGGGACCTCGGGGGGTGGGATCAAGCTGTTCTGGAGCCCACCGTGCGCTACTTCGGTGGCCAGTTCTGGATGTGGTACAGCGGCTATGAAGAGCCGCTCGGCGACGCCACGCGCATCGCGATCGGCTTGGCAACGTCGGCGGACGGTGTGACGTGGCAACGCCACCCGGGCAACCCTGTGCTCGGCCCTGGAGCTGCCGGGAGCTGGAACGACATGCGCGTGCTGTCGTCGGACGTGCTGGTCGACGCCGATGGCTCCCTGTTGATGGCGGCTTATGGGTGCAGTCTGGCGGGCCTGTGCGACGACGGTGACGCCCGGATCGGCCTCTTCCGCTCGCGCTGATCCCTGGAGGACGTGACCGCGCGCGCGCGTGGTAGCCTTCCTGCATGCTCATCAGCAGCACCCAGCTCGCCCAGCTCGGCGCCGAGGCGAGGGCCGAGTCGGAGGAGCGCATCTTCGCCCTCTTCCGTGAGCACTTCGATGGCACGCCCCCCTGGCCCTCCGAGGAAGCCGCCCGAGGCCTGGTGTCGGCTGCCATCGACAAGGCTGCTGCGCTCGGCATGAACGCCACCCGGGATGCCTTCAAGTTTGCCGTCATGATGATGGTCTTCGGCCCGTCCTTCGATACCGCCGAGCCTTGGGCCGTGAAGATCCTTGCCGAGCGCGCGGAGGGAACCCCCGTGGCCGAGCTGCTCTACCGCGAGGCCATCGAGCAGGTGCGCGTCCGTGAGGATGCCGCAGCGACGGGGAACGCCCCGGCGCGCTGACGTGGGGCTCAGCCCATTGCGCCCGGGCCCTCTGCGCCCTGCCGTCCGTACGGGAGCAGCACGCAGCGCTGGGAGTACACTGCCGCGACGCGTATGCGACCCCTCGTCACCCTGCCGCTCTTCGCCCTGACCGCACTCGCCGAGATCGTCGGCTGTTATCTCGTGTTCCTCTGGGTGCGAGGCGCGCGGTCACCGCTGCTGCTCGCTGGCGCTGCCGTCTCTCTCTCCCTGTTTGCGTGGCTTCTGTCGTTCCATCCGAGCGCGGGCCGCGCCTACGCGGCGTATGGTGGCGTCTACGTGGCGTCGGCCGTGGTGTGGGGGTGGCTGGTCGAGAAGCAAACGCCAGATCGATGGGACCTCATTGGCGCGGCGGTGTGCCTGGTGGGCATGGCGATCATCGCGTTCGCTCCGCGGTCCTGAGACGCTCCCGTGGTGAAGGCGACCCGTGACCCGTGACGGCAGCTCTGCGTCCCGCGTCGGTGTTCGGGGCCTTCGCGGTGCTGCTCAGCGCCGGATGAACTCGATCAAATCCGCGTTGAGCTTGTCCTTGTCCGTGATGAACAGCCCGTGGGGCGCTCCCTCGTAGACCTTCAGCTCTGCGCCCGGGATCATCCGCGCCGACACCCTCCCCGAGATGTCGATCGGCACCGTCGTGTCGTGATCTCCGTGGATCACCAGCGTCGGCACCTGCACCTTCGGCAGATCCCCCCTGAAGTCCGTCGTCGAGAACGCCGCCACGCAGAGCCGCGTCGCCTGGGGCGAGGCTTGCAGCGCCAGGTTGCGCGTCCACTCCAGCATCTCCGACGACACCCGGTGCTTCAGCGGCCCCACCCCGAAGAACTGCTTGCCGAAATGCGCGAGGAACGAGGGCCGGTCCTCCATGATCTTGTCCACCATCTCCGCAAACACGGCGGGCTCCACCCCCTCGGTGTTGTCCTCCGTCTTCAGCAGGAACGGTGGCACTGCCGACACCAGAACGGCCTTGCGCACCCGCGCGCTCCCATGGCGGGCCAGGTAGCGGACCACCTCGCCTCCGCCCATCGAGAACCCCACCAGCGTCGCGTCCCGCAGATCGAGCTGCTCCATCAGCGCCGCCAGATCATCGGAGAACGTATCGTAGTCGTACCCCGACCATGGCTGGCTGGACCGGCCGAAGCCGCGCCGATCGTACGCGATGCAGCGCACCCCCTGCCGCGCCAGGTAGGACGACTGGTACTCCCACATGTCCGCATTCAGCGGCCACCCGTGGATCAGCACCACCGGGGGCCCGGCGCCCCAGTCGTTGAAGAAGATCGTCGTCCGATCGCGTGTCTCCAGGTACGGCATGGCGTTCTCCTCGCGCTTCGCCGCGTCGACCCTGGACAGACCTCCAGAGCTCCTCCGGCGGCCCTCTATCCGATGCTCCAGCGCGCGTTCGGATGCGCCTACCCCGCGCTCACCCCTGGCAGAGCAGCGTGATGTGCTTCGCGATGTAGTCGGCGATCCCGGATGCGATCTCCGCCCCGATGCGCCCTCGCTGGCCGTGCAGCGTGGTCCGATCGCCGTCGTTGGAGATCATCCCCGCCTCGATCAACACCGCGGCCTTCACCGGGTACGGAGCGCCGAACTCGATGAGCCCCATGCGCTCTTTCCGCTCCTGGTAGCCCGTGCCGAGCGGCGCGATGGTCTTGTATTTCGCCGCGATCGCTTGCGCGAGCTTCTCGCTCTGCGCTCGCAGCGGCCCTGGATACCAGTATGTCCGCTGCCCCTGGAGGCTCCGGTTGGGCCAGGCCGTCTCGATGTGGACGCTGACGAAGACCCGCGCGTCGTGATCCATGGCCACGTCCTTGCGCCATTTGTGCCGCACGGTCTGCGCCGTCACGTCGCCCTCGCGGGTCAGGACGACGTCCTTCACGTGGGGCTTGCCCTTGAGGTTGTCCCGGATGGCCTGCGAGATCCCGAGCGCGAGGTCCTTCTCCTTCGTGAGCGGCACGCCGGGCGGTTCCTTGCCCTGGCTGTCGCGCGGCCAGGTCGTGCCGGGGTCGACGAGGGTATTGTTCGGATTCTTGTCCCGGAGGACGTCGCCATGCCCCGGATCGATGACCACCACGACTTCGTTCGGGCACGATGACACCGTGGCGTCAGGGGTCGTGCCGGTCGTGCTCGTGGCTGCAGCCTGCTTCTTCTGGTTCGCCATGCTTCTCCGAAGAACTCAATCCTGCGCGCTCGTGCGCGCCGAGGTGGCCGACGCGTCGCTCGTCTCCGCGGAGTCGGGGAGTTCGTCATCGTCCTCCCCGTCCTTGATCGGCGCATCCGCGTGTTCGGGATCGAAGACCCGATCGTGCAGCGCGTCGACACGGCTCGACGCCCCTCGCCCCGCCGCATCCAGCAGCGTCCGCGCCCAGGCATACGATGGCGCCTCCTCGAACCCCGGGCCGAGGGCGAACATCACCTGGAGGTACAGCGCGAGATCGTACTCCCGCGCGATCCCCCAGCGCGCCGCGCGCTCCAGACCCTGCTGGATCTGCGCGCGAAGTTCCGCCTCTCCCAAGCCCGTCGTCTCGGGGATCACCTCGGCGAGGTGGAGGACCATGCGATCCTCGAACCCGTTCACCTCTGCCCTGGCGAGCGCCACGACCTGCTCGGCGTGAATGATCAGCACCGCCGCCTCCTCCGCCTGCCCGCAGGAGATCGCACCGCCCTCACCCCGTCAAGGGGCGCCCGTGACGGTGGAAGGCAGCGCCATTGGCGGCCGGGCGATGCCTCCCACGGCACGCGCCCGGGGTTCATGATAACCTCCTGGTACCCGCATGTCCGAGCCCGCGCGTCTCCTCGCCACGACCTTCGCCGAGTACGTGGCCCAGGAGCGCCATCGCTCCACCCGCCACGAGCTCGTCAACGGCCAGGTCTACGCGATGGCCGGTGGCTCTCCGGAGCATGCCCTCATTGCCATGAACATCGGTGCCGAGTTGCGGAGCGCCCTCCGCGGGCGCGGCTGCAAGGTCTTCAGCTCCGACGTCCGCATCCGCGTCCGCGCCACCGGCCTCGCCACCTACCCCGACGTCAGCGTCGTGTGTGGCGAGCTCGCCCGTGATCCCGAGGACGAGAGCACCCTCGTGAACCCCGTCCTGCTCGTCGAGGTCCTCTCGCCCAGCACCGAGGCCTACGACCGCGGCGAGAAGTTCGCCCACTACCGCCGCCTCCCCTCGCTCCGCGAGGTCGTGCTCGTGTCCCAGTCCAGGCGCCGCGTGGAGCTGTTCCGTCGCAACGACGACGGCTCCTGGACGCTCTACGAGGCCGACGGCAGCGGCGCTCTCGACCTCGCTTCGGTCGGGTGCAAGCTCGCGCTCGACGAGGTGTACCTCGGCGTCTTCGCCGAGGACACGGCTCCCGCCGCGCGCTGATCCATCCAGCGTGGCCGGTTCGGCAAACTCACCGGCCGCAATGGCCAAGGCGGGTGATGCTGCCCCTGGTAGGCTCTCCTCGACGGCAAGGCGCATCCACGACGCGCCACCGAGGACCCCTCTTCAGCTTACAGGGAACGGCATGCGCTTCTTGATCCTCACCAGTCTCGCCCTTGGATTGAACCTGCTCGCCTGCGGCTCGGACGACGGCTCCAGCTCGGGCGCTGGTGGCAACGGTGCTGGTGGCAGCGCCGGGACCGAAGGCGGCGGCGCCGCGAACTCCACCCGCGACATGGACACGCTCCTCGACGCACTCGGCGCTGCCGACCGGGAGACGCTCACCCGTCTCGTCGATCCCGCCGTGATCTACGTCGACACCATCGGCCGCGTGGAGGGCGTCGACGCGCTCGTCGCCCACCTCACCCAGCGCCGCATGGGCTGGGTCCGCAGCTCCCCCGTCGACGCCCACCACACCATCCAGCGCACCCGCGTTCGCGGCACCAGTGCTGCCCCCGAAGATCTGCTCGTCACCTTCCAGCCCCCAGCGACCGGCGGATCCTACAGCCACATCGTGCTCCTGCCCGGCGACCTTCCCCCCGTGGAGCAGACCGGCGCCATCTCGCAGGCCTACCAGGATGCCTGGACCGAGGCCGAGCCCACCGCCCGCGCTGCCCTCCTGGAGACCTCCTGGGCCGACGACGGCTACTTCGTCGACCCCCGGAACGAGACCACCGGCCGCGACGCCCTCGACCAGATGATCGCTGGCTTCCTCGAAAGCGGCGCCGGCGAGATCCGCCCTGGCTCAGGCACCAACGAGCAGCACGGCGTCCTGCACTTCGCCTGGAACATGTTCGAGGGCGACAAGCCCGTTCTCCACGGTGTCGACGTCGGGTTCTTCGCCGCCGACGGCCGCATCAGCCACATCCTCGGCTTCTGGGGTCCCTTGCAGCACCGCGACGAGGAAGCCGAGCCCCCGCCGCCCGAGCCGCAGCCCTGACGCCTGCTCGGAGCGATCCCGGGCCGCCACCTCTTGCCTGGCAGCCGCATCTCTGACCTGGCGACGTCACGCCATCCGCGCGTGACGGCGCGCCAGACCAGCCTCCCTCGTCACCCCATCACCGGCAGCTCCAGCCGCGAGGCGTGCCCCGCGCCGCGCAGCACCCGGAAGCCACCCCCTTCGGGCGGCGCCTCGAAGTGATCGCGATCCTCGGCGGCGATCGAAAGCCGGATCGCGCTTCCTCGCCCGAAGCGGTGCGAGATGGGCAGCAGATCGAAGACCAGCTCCGTCTCTTGCCCGTGGACGAGCGGCGTCGCGTCCGCGCTCATGAACGAGTGGTACGGGACCGCGCTCTGGTACGGCGCCTGCTCCTCCACGGCGCGGTACAGCGCCCGGAGCTGACCCTCGGTCACGTAGTGCACGCTGCCGTCTGGCATCACCTCTTCCAGGTACGCGAAGACCGTCACGTCCGGCCCACCTGCGGCGATTGCCAGCGTCAACAGCGGGTGCCCCGTCACCTCCAGGTCTCGCGGGAGCGGCGCCGACGTGTACGACACCCGCCGCCCCTTGCGTGCCCCCCAGTCTGCATAGTCCGACTGCACCAGCGGGCTCACCAGCCCTCGCCAGCGCGAGCGCTCTCCGGTCCCGAGCGTCGCGTCCACCGTCACCTCGTCGCTGCCACCTGGATCCGCTCCGTTCCCCTCGTCGGCCCAGCTCAGCGCCCGCTCCGCACCGAGCCGCAGCGTCCGCGCCTGCGCGCCGGGCGGCGGCCACGACGACGCGGACTTCCAGGCCTCCTCGCCGGTCGTGTAGTAGCGCACCGCTGGCTCCGACCCGATCCCGTCGTCGCGCTCGCGCAGGTGCAGATCGAAGAAGCGCAACAGCTCCCCGTCGAGATCCAGCGCCGTGGGCCGCGTGGGCCGACCGGGCGACACGTACAGCTTCCCCCCGTGGCAGAGCGGCCCGAGGAGCAGCTTGCTTCCGGGCGTCCCCACCGTGCGGTGCCGGTGGATCGCCGACCGCTGGTAGGCCCCATCGCGCCACCCGCTGATGCCGTACACGGCCGCGCCCGAGGCCCGCAGATCCGCTGCGCGCTGGTGCGGGCTGCACACGTCGATGGTCTCGTCGGGCAGCTCGGCGCTCAGCCCTCGATCGTCCCGCGCGCGCACCCGCCCCATCGCCGCGTGGACATCGAAGTTCCTCGCGTGCTCCGCGATCGCCGCCGCGAGCAGCGCCCCGCCGCGATCCTCGTCCACCGGGCGCACGCCAGCCAGCATTGCGCCCAGCGTCCCGCGCACCACCGCCCGCAGCGCCGGTTCGGGGATCTTGTCGAGCGCCGCCCCGAGCAGCCGCTCTTGCGTCGGCCGCCCTGCCGCCCCACCTGGGTGCGCGCTGCGCAGCGTCAGCCAGAGGGCCATCGTCATCGCCGCCGGGTTGTCGTTGCGATCGAGCGCCGCGTTGAACATCCCCCACGATTCCGTGAACCGCGAGAGGTGGATCCCGCCCGGGAAGGCCACGTCTGCGTAGGCGTCGAACAGTGAGAACATCGGCGCTACCGCCCGCACCGCCGGGTGAGCGTTCGTCAGCAAGAGTTCGGATGCCGTCCCGTCATAGGACACGCCCAGCGCGCCCACCCGCCCGCTCGACCAGGACTGCGTGACGATCCATTCCACCACCTCGCCCTCGTCGCGCACTTCTTCTCGCGACCAGGGGTATGCCTGGTGCCCGAACGACGCCCCGGACCCGCGCACGTCCATGTCCACCCACGCGTATCCCGCCGCGAGGAAGCGCCGCCGCGCGTCTGCGTAGAGATCCGGCAGCTCCGCGACGGGCAGCAGGTGGAATGGCCGCCGCACCGCCGTGGCCCGGAAGTACCGCGTCGGCCGCAGGATCGTCGGCAACCGATCCGCGGCTCCGCGCCCCGGTGGCAGGTAGACATCCACCGCGATGCGCACCCCGTCGCGCATGGTGACGTAGCGGCTCTCGCGGATCGCCGGACGCGTCGTACGACAGCGGGTGCGCTCGAGCAGGGCGGGGGACCAGTGGGCGTCGGGCAGGGGGGCGTGAGAAGTCATGGTGGTCTCCAGCGTCAGGTCGTGGGCACGCGCCGCGTGTCAGGGCGTGGGCGGCGTGGGCGGCGTGGGTTTGCGCAGCATCATGGTCTGGTTGCCGTATGCGAGGAGGCGCCCGTCGTCCCCCCAGATCTCCACCTCCCCCGTGGCATAACCGGCCCGGGCCCGACGCACCCAGGTGCTGATCAGGAGCCAGTCCGAGGTCGAAGGGTCGAGGAAATGCACGGTGAGGTCCAGGCTCGGCGCCATGAACCGAGGCCCTTCGGGGCCGAGCTTCTGGGTGAGGGCGGTGGGCATGAGATCGGCGATGGGCGGCAGCGCCAGCGGATCGACCGTGCCATCGGGGCGCCGCTGCGGCACCAGGTAGCGCATCCAGCGGGCGAAGCGCGCCGGCCCGGGCTCCCACCCGAGCCTCCAGAACGGCTTCCCCAGCGCGAGCTTCGACTCGAAGTTCGCAAGGAAGGGAAAGCCTGCGCCGCCGCGCCGTGGCTCCAGATACGGCGGCGCCTCCGCGGGTGAGGGGACGACGGGGGGCGCCGCGTCGAGGACGTCGATGCCGAACGCCTCCCGCGCGCGGGCGAATGTGGCGCTCACCTCGAAGTCGGGCGCCCCGCATGGTTCGAGCGAGGAGGCTGCGAGCCCTCGCTGCGCCGATCCCTCTCCGGGCGGCGCACCGCTGGTACCCTGGGAAGCGAGAGAGCGCACCGACGCGCGGGCCTGCACGGTGGCGTTTCCACGGCGCAAGAGGTCGACGCGGATCGCCACGGGCCCGGGGGGCACGGGCGCGCAGAACAAGGTGGTCGCCGACACCGGCTGGAGAGAGGGGTCGCCGATCGCCGCCTCGATGGCGCGGAGGCCCACCGTCATGAGCACCCCACCCGCGGGCAGATGCCAGTTCCATGCCGGCGTCAGGGTGGCGGTGAAGGCGCCGGGAACCTCCGGAACCGGCGTGACGGCGGTGTCGAGGGCGAGGTCGGCAGCCACGGGCGGAACGTAGTCCATGGGAAGGCGGCTCAATGAGCGCAATGTTGTGTCCCGACAGGCTCCCATGGGTGGTGAAGGTGGACAGGGGTGGGAGAGAGGCTGGGTCGACGTGACCTGGTGAACAGAGGGGCCACGGCACACCGCCATCGAGGTCCGTCCCGTTGGACAGAGGTGCCGGCGAGCCTTCCGGACACTCTGTCCAAGTGGACAGAGGTGCCGGCGAGCCTTCCGGACGCTCTGTCCAGTTGGACAGAGGTGCCAGCGAGCCTTCCGGGCACTCTGTCCAGTTGGACAGAGGTGCCAGCGAGCCCTCCGGACGCTCTGTCCAGGTGGACAGAGGTGCCAGCGAGCCTTCCGGGTGCTCTGTCCAGTTGGACAGAGGTGCCAGCGAGCCTTCCGGGCGCTCTGTCCAGTTGGACAGAGGTGCCGGCAAGCCCTCCGGACGCTCTGTCCTCCAGAGGAGGGGAGTTTGCGCCCTGGTGTCGTCGTCCATGGCGGAATCCATGACCTGGCCTCTACCCGCCCCCGGGACGCCATGGCGTCGACCCCCGGAGGGATGGTCCTCTTGCGCGCCATGTCGACCATCACCCTCTACGGGGCGGAAGGCTCCGGCTCGGTCGCGGTGGAAGCTGCGATGGCGCTCCTCGGGATTCCTTACACGCTCATCGAAGGGGCGACGTGGGCCGAGGCGTCCGCGCTTCTACGAGGTGGCGCCGAACATGACGGAGGTGGTGAAGCGGGTCGACGCCGAGCCGCGGTTGACCGAGTTCTGGTCTCGGAGCTTCCCGTTCGACGAGCGCTGGGGATGAACGACGCGCGGCCCGCCCCCGGCCAGGCTGGGGGGCTTCAGGAGGGGCCGCGCCGAGACGGGGATCTCAGTACTGGACCTTCACCGAGATGCTGGAGGGGCTGTTCGTCTGGGTGACGCCGCTCAGATCGGCGCTCCAGCTGCCCGCGACCGTGAGGCCCGTGAACGGTTGCGAGACGGTCTGCCCGGCGTTGAGGTTGATGACTGCGGGGACGCCGTTCACGTCCACGTGCCGGAGCTGCATGGCATGGCCGCTCGTGTTCTCGATCGACGTGATGGTTGCATGCGTCGGGCTGAACACCGGGTTCGGCACGTTGTTGTTGATGAACCGGAAGAAGTTCGCCGGGTCCCGGGACATGCCCACGAACGTGCTGCTCGTCGAGCTGCCGTGCTGCTCGCAGACATTCTGGGCGCTGCAGTAGAGGGTGCTGAAGTTGCATCCACCGCTGCAGCACTGCTGGTTGTAGTTGCCGCAGGGCGGAGGCTTCGGGCCCGCCTGGCAGCGGTCATCCCAGAAGTGGTTCACGCCCGTGTCGCACTGTCCGCTGCAAGGGAACTGCCCGGCGCCGCCGCAGGTGGTGAACAGGTCGGCCTCGCGCACGTCACGCCACTCGGTCTTGCCGGCCTTGAAGCCGACGAGCCGGTGCCGCGTGCCCTGGCTGGTGCTGAGGGTGTGGAACGTCGGGTAGGTCGCGTAGAGGCCGTTGCGCACGCCGTAGTCGTTCGCGCCGCGGAACATCTGGCTGTAGTCGTTGATGTTGGGGTAGCCGAGCTCGCAGGGATGGACGTCCCGGATCTCCACGCCGCTCTGAGGGAAGAAGACGATGCCCTTCACGTGGACGCCGTTCTTGACCGCCTCCTCGAAGGTCGGCATGCCGGCGGCGTGTCCTCGTGCGACGGCGATGGTGTGCGCGGCGCGCATCATCGCCGGGATGTCGTTGACGTTCGGGTTGCCGAGCGTGGTCTGGGGGACGTCTTCCCAGCCCGCATAGCCGTGTTGGTTGATGAGGAAGGTGCCCCAGACGGTGCCCTGCCCGTAGTTCGCCTTGTGGTAGTTGAGGAAGCCCATCGGGAAGCCACTGCGGTCGGCGTAGCGGCCGGCGTAGCGGTGCATGCTCGACGGCGCGTTCAACCACGGGGTGGGGCTCGCCGGGTTCGTGTGCGTCGCGGAGCAGGGGGGCGGTGTGTAGGGCGGGGGTTCGCCAGGATCGGGCGGATCGGGGGGATCGCCGCCACACGTGGTGCAGATGGCCTGTTGCTCGGCCTCGCCGGTCAGATCCTCCGCGCTGTCATCGTCGAACTCTCCGGCTGGCGCACAGGCGATGAAGGCGGCGCCGCCGAGCAGGGCGGGGATCAGAAGCGAGACATGGAACTTCGAAGACATGGCAGGGCTCCTCGACCGCCGCGGCTTCGCGGCGGCGTGGCATGCATCGATGGATCGGTGACGTTGGTCGATGCGGTGCAACGTCGTCGCGTATCCATTGCAGCGACCGTGCCGGAGACCTGCGCGTCGTCGGAGGGGGCGCCCGGGCGTCGCGCAGTGGTTCGAAACCCTGCGACGCCTTGCGCGTGTGTGGCGTCGATGCCGCGTGGATGCGGCGCGGCTCACGGAGGGAGGGATCGCATCACGTCGACGAGAAGGACCTTGCAAGCGCAAGTTGCGCCAGTTGCGCGCGGTTCGTTTCGTGGAACCTTGCTGTCCGTGGTGGTGCTGACGTCCTGAGAGATCACTGGTTCCGCTGACGTGGTGCGGGACACGATCACTGCTCGTGATGGTGCTGACGACGCGCGCATCCAGCGGCGTGACGTGGGCGGCCGAGGGCGACTCGTTCAGCCAGCGGCGCGGCTCAGGGCGAGGGTGATGCCCTCTTGCAGCGTCGCGCAGGCCTTGAGCTGGCCGAGGTTGGCGCCCTCCTGCACCAGGATGCGCGCCATCTCGGGCTGGATCCCGGTGACGACGACCTCGGCGCCGAGCAAAGAGGCGGCACGCGCAACCTTGAGGATGGTGGCGGCGAGGCGGGCGTCGACGTCCTTGGCGCCGGTGACGTCGAGGAGGGCCATGCGGGCGCGGCGCTCGGCGATGCCGTCGAGGAGTACGTCGAGGATGCGAGCGGCGCGCTGTTCGTCGATGCTCCCGATGAGCGGCATGGCGATGACACCCGATGTGATCGGAACGAGTGGAGTGCCGATCTCCTGGAGCGCAGCGGTCTGAGCGTGGAGGAGTTCTTCGCGGAGGTAGGCGCGTTCGACCTCGGCCTGTCGTTCCTCGGTGAGATCGATGCCGACACCGAGGATCTGGTGCACGCTGCGGTCGGGGTTGCGGGAGAAGACCTGCTCGAAGGTGCGGAGCCAGCGGTACTCGCCACTCCGGAGACGGATGCGGTAGTCGAGCTTGAGGACCTCACCGTCCTCGATCTGCGTCAGCCGCTCGAGGTGGGCCGAATAGCGCGTGAGATCATCGGGGTGCACCAGGGTCGGCACCAGCGCGGTGCCCATGCGCCGGAGCTCTTCCGCGGTGTAGTCGAAGAGGGCGCTCAACTCTCGGTTCGAGTAGACCGCGTTGAGCTGCTTGAAGTCCATGATGTAGATGTTGGCCGGGATCAGCGAGGCCAGGTGTTTTAAGCGGTCGATCTCGCGCCGTATGGGCAGCATGGACGCTTCGAGCTGAGCGATGCGCTCCGCGATCGAGGAGGCTTCGTCTTGCGTGGCCGTCAGTGGGAGTGGACTCGACGTCATGGTGGGTCTTCCCAGGCTACGCTGGTCCAACGACGGATGGGATCTCAGCGTGAAGGACGGACGAGGGCGTCGGCGATGGCTTCCTGGAGCGTGGCGCGGGTGGTGAGATGGGACGTGTTCACCCCGAGGGTGACGAGCGCGCGCGCCGTGCTGGGCTGAATTCCGGTGAGGACGACCTTGGCGCCGAGGAGGGAGGCTGCACGCGCGACCTTGCAGAGTGCATCCGCGATGCGGTCGTCCATCTCCTTCACCCCGGTGACGTCGAGGATGGCGATGCGGGCGCGGCGCTCGGAGATGCCTTCGAGCAGCACCTCGAGGATACGGGCGGCGCGGTCGTCGTCGATGGCGCCGACGAGGGGCATGGCAACCACGCCTTCGGAGATGGGGATGAGGGGGGTGCCGATCTCTCGGAGCGCGGCTGACTGGGCGGCAATGATCTGCTCGCGCAGTGCGGCGCGCTCGGCGTCTGCCCGAAGCTCCTCGGTGAGGTCATGGACGATGCCCAGGACGACCTCGACCGCGCCACTGTCATCGCGGGAGAACACCTGCTCGAAGCTGCGAATCCAGTGGTACTCGCCGTTCTGCCTGCGGGCGCGCCAGTCGAGCTTCAGCAGCTGGCCGTCCTCCAACGTCGCGAACTGTTGGGCATACTGGCGGTAAGGGTCCCAGTCGTCGGGGTGGATGATCGTGGTGAGCAGGGCCGAGCCCATGTCCACGAGTTCGTTGGGAGAGTTTCCGAGCAGGCGCCCCAGGTTGTTGTTGGCGTAGACGCTGCGGTTCTCCTGGATGTTGTAGAGGTAGATGTTCTGCGGGAGGCTGCCGACGATGCGCTGCATTCGCTCGAGCTCCTGCTTCAAAGCATGCTCGGACTGCTCGAGCTCTGCTAAACGAGCGCGGGGATTCTTCGGGTCGTCACGGTGCGGATCCGTGGTGGTGGCCGGTTTCATGTCGCTCCTCGTCTGGTGTGCGGTTCTGCCAGAGTAGCCCCGAGGGCAGCTCGGTGGGTAGTCACCGCGCGCGGTGATCGAGGGCGTGGGTGATGGCTTCTTGCAGGGTGGCGCGTGTCGTGAAATCGGAGGTGTTCACGCCGAGCGCGACCAGGATGCGGGCCATCTCGGGCTGGACGCCGGTCAGGATCACCTTCGCGCCGAGGAGGGATCCTGCGCGCGCGGCTTTGCACAGGGCCGCCGCGGTGCGCTCGCCCATCTCCTTCACGCCGGTGACGTCGAGGATGGCGACCTGCGCACGCCGCTCGGTGATTCCGTCGAGGAGCACCTCGAGGATGCGGGCGGCGCGGTCGTCGTCGATGGCGCCGACGAGAGGCATGGCGACCACGCCTTGGGAGATGGGGATGAGGGGGGTGCCGATCTCCCGGAGCGCGGCTGATTGGGCGACGATCATCTGCTCCCGGAGGGCCGCGCGCTCGGCATCGGCGTGCCGCTCTTCGGTGAGATCCTGGACGAGACCGAGGATGATCTCGACCGCGCCGCAGGCGTCGCGCGAGAAGACCCGCTCGAAGCTGCGAACCCAGCGGTACGCGCCGGTGAGGTCGCGGATCCGGTAGTCGATGTGGATGACCTCGCTCTCGCGGAGCTGGGAGAACTGCGCGGCGTACGTCTGGTAGCTGGCCCAGTCGTCGGGGTGCATCAAGCTGGGCAGCAGCGAGGAGCCCATCTGCTTGATCTCGTCGGCGGAGTGGCCGAGCAGTGTGATGAGGTCCCCGTTGACGTAGACGTTCTCGCGTCGCTGGACGTCGAAGAGGTAGACGCTCTGGGGGAGCTTGTCGACGATGCGCTCCATGCGGGAGAGTTCTTGGAGGAGCTGCCGCTCGGAGGCCTCGAGGTGCGCGATGCGCTCCCGCAGCGCGGCGAGCTCGGTGTCGATGGGATCGAGAGGCTCCTGGTTCATGATGCTCCTTTCCGCCTGGGACTCCGGGTGAGGCTCCGGAAGATCGTCTCGGATGATCCGTTCTAGCGTGGGAGCGCGGTTCGGACAGGGGTGAGGCGTTGTGCGCAGCTGCCGCTCCAGGAAATGCGGGGATCGCCAGACGCGGTGGCCAGAGCCAGAGCATGGCGTTCTGCGCTGCGTGGGGCGTCCGTCGGACATGGTGGGGCCCCGGGATCTCGTCGCGAAGGTAGATGCGCCACGCGCGGGCAGGTGGCGTATGCTCTGGTCGTTCGGGGGGGAGGGTGTGCGGTGGTCTGCGCACCGGAGCTATCCCGAGCCGTGGCCGGCAATGTACGGCCGCCGTGGAGTGGTCTACCCTGACCAAAGCGAGCCGTCGGTCATGCTCATTCCCTCCGAGCACCCCCCTGTTTCCCGGTCATTCTCGCCATTCTTCGCCGAGTCGGGCACGACGGCGATCTGCGAGGCGCGACGTTTGATGGTGGCAGCGCGCGAGATCCTCGACGGCGAGGATTCGGACAGCGCGATCGAGCAGGCGTGGTACGCGGTCGATGGCGCGGCGCGTGCGGCGGTGGACCTCGTGGCGGCCGGGAGTGTTCCCCTCTCGGTGGTCGAGGTGGCCGCGGGGCTGACCGGGCTGGCGCGGCCCAAGGACTACGGGGTGAAGGCGCTCTGGGCGCTGGCCTGGGAGCTCCTGGCGCTGCAGCGGCGCGAGGCGCCGATCCGGTTGCTCGACGAGGACGCGCTGGAGATGGTGGCGTCGATGGAAGCGGCGTGCGGGCCCGAGGCTGCGCGTGAGCTGCGGGTGCGGTTCGCCGAGGTCGAGCGCGAGGAGCAGCGCGCGCTCGGTGGTGGCGCGGACGACGCCGCCGGGGTGGATCCGGAGGAGGGGTGTCGCCACGAGCGGGAGGCGGCGGCCTACCGGATCGCCGTCCTGGGCGCAGGAGGGTCGTCGCGAAGCGATCTGGCCGAGGGAAGAGCGCTGCTGTGGGAGCGCTTCGGTCGCGAGGGAGATCCCGAGCGGAGGGGCTCGGTATGGGAGCCACTGTGCAGGGCCTTCGACGTGATCGGTGCGGGATGCGCCGCGAGCCTGGAGCGGCTGGGGGCGCTGGTGGATGCTTCGCCGCGATCACCCGCGCTGCTCTGGCTGGACGAGCTTGCGTGTCGCGTGGCGCGTGAGGATGCGCGCGCGACGCGGCGGGCCGCACTGCTGGACGAGGCGCTGGGGTCAGCGGTGTTCGGGCGGAACGCGCCGTCGCTTGCGATCTCGGTGGCCGTGGGTCGGAAGCGGCTGCGCGAGCACGGAGAGCGGATCCATGAGGCGTGGCGGCGGCTCGCGGCGACGCGGCGAGGCGAGGGCGGCGGGGTGGCGCGCGAGGAGGCGGAGCAGCGAGGTCCGTTTCACGAGTTGAGCGCAGTGCCGCCGGAGGTGGACGTGGTGCTCGACGACATCGCGCACGCGCTGGTGCTGGGCTTCCGTGAGCTGTACGGGCTGGAGCTGCTCCAGGATGCGCTTCCGAGGCTGGAAGAGCTGCTGGATTTCGAGGTGACGCGCGGGTAGCGGCAGGCGCCGGGGGGCGCTGCGTGAGGTGAGGGCGCTGCGAGCGGCGAGCGCGGGAGGACGAGCGTTCAGGCGCCGCTCGGTGCGGGCCTGCTGAGGAGGCGGCGGTAGTACCCCGCGGTGTTGGCCGCGAAGGGGGTCAGGGGCTTGTACTCGTCGGGCTCGGTGATGGGCGCGAGGGCGACGGTGGGGCCAGAGGGGTGGGTCACGCGCTCCAGGTCGCCGATGAGGGCGTCCATGGTGGCGTAGCGGTTGTCGAGGTTCTTGCGGAGCGCCTTGCGAACCACGGCCTCGATGCGTGGCGCGATGCCCTCCTGCCCGAGCGAGGGCGGGGGCGGGGGGACGAGGAAGTGGTGGGCGAGGAGCTCGGCGTCGTTCCGCATCGAGAAGGGGATCCGGCCGGTGAACATGCGGTACATGACGACGCCGAGGCCGTAGATGTCGGTGCGGACCTCGGCGGCGTCGCCGACCGCTTGCTCGGGGGCCATGTACTCGATGGTGCCGACGGCCATGCCGGCCTGGGTGAGGCCGCGGAACTCGGCGAGCCGGGCGAAGCCGAAGTCGACGACCTTGGCGGTGTGCGGGGCGCCTCTCTCGCCGATCAGGAAGACGTTGCCGGGCTTGATGTCGCGGTGGACGATGCCAGCGCGGTGTGCGGCGGCGAGGCCGCTGGCGATCTGGATGAGGAGGGGGAGGGCCATGGCCGCGTTCATGACGCGCTCGCGGCGGAGCCAGTCGCCCAGGGACTCGCCGGAGAGGTACTCCATGACGAGGTAAGGGGCGCCGTCGTCTCGGAGGCCGACGTCCAGCACCTCGAGGACGTTGTCGTGGCGGATCTTGGCGCCGGCCGTCGCTTCGAGCATGAAGCGGGCCTTCTTCATGGGGTCCTTGAGGTGGCGCGCGTTCAGGATCTTGACCGCGACCGGGTCGCCGGTGGTCTTGTCCTGGGCGAGGAACACCTCGGCCATACCGCCGGCGCCGATGAGGCCGCGGACCTGGTAGCGGCCACCCACGACCATGCCCACGTTCTCGCTGGGCTTGGTGCGAATGCGCCGGATGTCGGGCCGGGGTGTGAGCTGGGTGCCGTCGTGGGGGCAGAAGCGGTGTTCGTCGTCGTACCGCCTGGAGCAACGAGGGCAGAGCATGGAGGGGCTCCTCTCCGGATAGCCCCTCCCGGCGGCTGTTTGCAAGCAAGGAGGGCTTGTTCAGTACTCGTCGCCGCCCGTCGTGGGCTCTTCGAGATCGTCCGCGGCAGCGGCGACGTGGTTCACGAGATCATCGAGTACGGCGCCCGTGAGCGCGGCCAGCGGGAAGGAGTAGACGAGTTCGTAGGAGTCGTCGTCGGTGAGGGCGAGGGTGGCGACGGCGAGGTCGTCGTTCTGTCGGATGGCTTCCTCGGGTTCGAGCTGCTCTTTCCGGCAGACGGTGCTGCGCAAGGCGATCCATGGGGCGCCGTCGGCGCGATCGAAGGCGGAGATGCGCACCTGCTGGCTGCGTGGGGTGTCCGACCAGAAGACGGTCGTGGCGAGCCAGCCTTCACCCTCGGCGTCGAGGGCGTAGTTGTCGCGGGCATAGGCGTGCAGGGCTTCCCAGGTGGAGAGCGCGGCTCTGCCCCTGTTGGGATCGTCGTCGTGGTCGGAGTTGGCCATGCGGGGAGGTCAGGGGTGCATGCGCTCTCGCGCAGCAGGGTTCAGAGGATGTCGCGGATGCGCTGGACGATTCCGCCACCGGAGAAGAGGGCCCGCAGGCCCTTCTTGAACCAGCCGTAGGAGGTCTCGCTGTAGGGATACCAGAGAGGGTCCTTGCCGGTCATCCGGACGCGGTCGGTGCTGATGTGGCGGACGTCGCACATGTCGCGGAGCGAGTCCTCTCCGAGGACACGGCCGAATCCGCTCTGTTTGATGCCACCGAATGGAGCGTCGGGGGTGCCGCCATTCGTGATGACGTCGTTGACGAGGACGCTGCCCGCCTGGACGCGCTCGGCGAGGCGGTGGCCTCGATCGCGGTCGGCGGTGAAAACGTAGGCGTTCAGGCCGAGGTGGGAGTCGTTCGCGAGGCGCAGGGCCTCTTCCTCGGAGGCGACCTCCATGAAGGGGATCACCGGGCCGAAGATCTCCTGGGTCATGACGGTCATGTCGTGGTTGCAGCCGCTGAGGATGGTGGGCTCGAAGAACTGGCCCGTACCCTCGCGGCGCTTGCCGCCGACCTTGAGCTGGGCGCCCTTCTCGATGGCGTCCTTGATGTGGCGCTCGGCGACGTCGATCTGGTGGGGGAAGATGATGGCGCCGACGTCGACGAAGTCGCTGGCAGGGTCGCCTTGGCGGAGGGAGCGGGTGATCTCCACGGCACGATCGAGGACGCGATCGTGGACCTTCTGGTGCGCGTAGACCCGCTCGACGGAGATGCAGACCTGGCCCGCGTTGGTGAAGCCGCCGAAGACGATGGCCTGGGCAGTGCGCTCGATGTCGGCGTCGTCGAGGGCGATGAGGGGGGCCTTGCCACCCAGCTCCATGACGCACGGGATGAGGCGCTCGCCGCAGGCCGCCGCGACGCGCTTGCCCGTGGCGACGCCGCCCGTGAAGACGCAGAGCTGGATGCCAGCGTCGATGAGGGCGGCGCCGGTGGGGCCGTAGCCGGTGACGACCTGGAAGACGTCCTCGGGGAGGCCGGCGGCGTCCCAGATCTCCTTGGCCTTGAGGGCGATGAGGGGGGTGACCTCGCTGGGCTTGAGTACGGCGGCGTTGCCGGCGACGAGCGCGAGCACGACGTCACGGAGCGGGAGCTGGAGGGGGTAGTTCCACGGGGAGATGACACCGACGACGCCGCGCGGGCTGTAGTGCAGGAAGCTCCTGCGGTGCTTGAGGAGGTGGAGCGAGATCTCGCGCGGGGCGAGCGCCTGGGGGGCCACCTTGGCGAAGAAGGTGATGACGTCGGCGACGACCATCAGCTCGTGGAGCAGGGCTTCGTGGCGCGGCTTGCCACACTCGCGGGAGAGGAGGTCGATCACCTCGTCCGCGCGATCGACGAGCGCGTCCCGGAAGCGGAGCATGCGCTCGCCACGCTCCTCGATCGAGAGAGCGCCCCAGGCCTCCTGCGCGCGTCGGGCACGCTCCACCACGGCGCGCACCTCGTCAGGGCCCATGTTGGGGGCTTCGCCGAGCAGCTCTCCAGTCGCCGGGGCGTAACTCTTCAGCTTCGCGCTGCTCTGCCCGTTCAGGCTCTGGCCGTTGCCCTTGGCCATCTGCTCGCTCGCCAACTGTCCCATGATCGACCTCCCGCTTTGCGCGACGCAATGCGCCGTGGGGGCGACCCTAGCCCGGTTGGGTGGGGTGAGCAACCGCGGTCCCGCGCGGCTGCGTGTGCGGGGAATCGGCGCTTCCGGGGGAGGGTGACGTGCAGCGGGGAGGGCGGTATACGCGCGCTGCGATCATGGTGGACCATCGAGAGATCGAGCGCATCGCGGCAGTGGAGCACGTGGATCCGCACCGGATCCTGGGGGCACACGAGGAGGAGGGGGGGACGACGGTGCGCTGCTTCCGGCCGGAGGCGACGGAGGTGGTGGTGGTGCCCGACGATCCTGCGGTGCCGGCGCGCGCGATGCGCCGGGTCCACGGGGCGGGGGTCTTCGAGGCGCACTTCGGAGGGGAGCGAGGGCGTTTCGGGTACCGGCTCGAGGTGCGCTACGGGGATCGCTCGTTCTCGCTGCGGGATCCGTATGCCTTCGGGCCGGTGCTGGGGGATGTTGATCTGCACCTGATCGCCGAGGGGACGCACGAGGAGGTGCACGCATGCCTGGGAGCGCACCCGCGGATCGTGGAGGGCGTTGCCGGGACTGCGTTCGCGGTGTGGGCGCCCGCTGCCCGTCGGGTGAGCGTGGTGGGGGATTTCAACGGCTGGGATGGTCGGCTCCACGCGATGCGGCGGCGCGGGCACGGGGTGTGGGAGATCTTCCTGCCCGAGGTGGGGGCAGGAGCGATCTACAAATACGAGATCAAGGCGCCGTCGGGCGTGCACCTGCTGAAGATCGATCCGTACGGGCGCGCGATGGAGCTGCGGCCGAAGAACGCGTCGCGGGTGGTGGAGCGCGGCTACGAGTTCGAGGATCGGGCGTGGATGGAGGCGCGGGCGGCAGGGAAGGCGCTGAAGAAGCCGATGAGCATCTACGAGATGCACCTGGCCTCGTGGCGAAGGGTGCCCGGCAAGGCGGAGGACGGCGACCGCAAGCGGTGGATGAGCTACCGGGAACTGGCGGAGGTGCTTCCGGACTACCTGGCGGAGCTGGGGTTCACGCACGTGGAGCTGATGCCGGTGATGGAGCATCCGTTCGATGGGTCGTGGGGCTACCAGGTGGTCGGCTACTTCGCTCCGACGAGCAGGTTCGGCAGCCCCGATGATCTGCGCTACCTGATCGATCGGCTGCATCAGCGGGGCATCGGGGTGATCCTGGACTGGCCACCGGCGCATTTTCCGAAGGATGCGTGGGCGCTCGGGCGCTTCGACGGGACGGCGCTCTACGAGCACCTGGATCCGCGGCAAGGGGAACACCGGGAGTGGAACACGTTCGTGTTCAACTACGGCCGGAACGAGGTGCGTAACTTCCTGGTGGCGAGCGCGCTGTACTGGCTGGAGGAGTTCCACATCGACGGGATCCGGGTCGATGCCGTCGCGTCGATGCTCTATCTGGACTACGGCTCGAAGGGGCCAGGGGACTGGGTGCCCAACCAGCACGGGGGCAGGGAGAACCTGGAGGCGATCGCGTTCCTGCGGGAGCTGAACGATCGGGTCCACACGCAGTTCCCCGGGGCAGTGGTCTGCGCGGAAGAGTCGACGTCGTGGCCTGCGATCACCGGAGCGACCTACCTGGGTGGGCTCGGGTTCGATCTGAAGTGGAACATGGGGTGGATGCACGACACGCTGAACTACTTCAAGCAAGACCCGGTCTACCGCTCGTTCCACCACGGCTTGCTGACGTTCGGGATCATGTACGCGTGGTCGGAGCGGTTCCTTTTGCCGCTGTCCCACGACGAGGTGGTGCACCTGAAGAAGTCGCTGCTGTCGAAGATGCCAGGGGATCACTGGCACATGCTGGCGAACCTGCGGATGCTGTACGCGTACATGTGGGCCCATCCGGGGAAGAAGCTGCTGTTCATGGGGGCGGAGCTGGGTCAGCTCAGCGAGTGGAGCGAGAAGACGGAGCTGGACTGGGGGCTCCTGGCGCTGCCTGGCCACGCAGGGATCTCGCAGCTCTTGAAGGATCTGAACCGGGTCTATGTGAACCAGTCGGCGCTGTACGAGCTGGATGATCAGGCGCAAGGGTTCCGGTGGATCGACGCGAACGACAGCCATCAGAGCGTGGCGTCGTTCGTTCGCTACGGCGAAGGGGCAGGGCGGCAAGAGTCGCCGCGCGGGATGTTCGTGGTGTTCGTGGGGAACTTCACGCCGGTGGTGCGGGGGGGTTACCGGATCGGTGTGCCTCGGCGGTGCGCCTACCTGGAGGTGATCAACACCGACGCCTCGGTGTACGGGGGCAGCGGTGTGGGAAATCTGGGGCGAATCGAGGCAGAGGCGGTGCCGTCTCATGGGTTCGCGCAGTCG
Organism: Chondromyces crocatus; assembly: GCF_001189295.1. Lineage (NCBI taxonomy): Bacteria > Pseudomonadati > Myxococcota > Polyangiales > Polyangiaceae > Chondromyces > Chondromyces crocatus. The sequence goes on along the minus strand of NZ_CP012159.1, from coordinate 8,116,464 downwards.
CTGGTGCTGACGCTGCCTCCGCTCGGGGTGCTGTGGCTCGTGCCCGAGCGCGACGCGAACGAGGAGGAGATCGCGGCAATGGAGGCGGCGGATGCTGCGGTAGCAGCGGAAGAGGCCGCCGCGCGGCAACGCTCCGGGCCTGATGTCGTGCCGGAGGATGGACCAGCGGATGACGTGCCCGAGGAAGCGTCGTCGCGTGAAGGTGAGAGCGTGGCGGAGCGCATGGCGGGCGAGGTGACGGAGGCGTCGGAGGCTCGCTCTTCGGAGGTGTAGGCGCTGGTTTTTTGCCTCGGCCAGGGGGCCATGCCTAGGGTCCCCCGCCATGGACTTGCTCGACGCGATCCGCCGTATCCGAGCGCTCCGGCTGGAGCTTGCGCGCAGGGATCCGCGTCGCGGAATGCCCGTCGCGCCGCCCGAGGGGGCAGCGGAAGAGGCGATCGCGTGTGCCGAGCGGCGGATGGGGATGCGGCTGCCGCCGAGCTACCGCGCGCTGCTGTCGATGCACGATGGGTGGCCGCAGATTTTTGCTGGGGCCGGCTTGCTGGGGAGTCGGCCGCTGACGCGTGGGGCGTACCTGGGCGTGGCGCAGATGATGCTCGAAGAGAACGAGGGCGCCGCGCGGGGGCGTGGCGCGGCGCGAGCGCGAGAGGCGACGCGCGCGCGGCAGGGAGAGGCCGGGGCACAGCGGACGTGGTTCGATGGGCCAGGTCCGGATCGCGCGCGAGGGCGGATGCGCGCCGCTGGGCTGGTGCCTTTCGGGATCGACCCGGACGCGGAGACGCTGTTCGCCTGGGATCCTGAGACAGCGCGCGACGACGGCGAGATGGACGTGGTGGTCTGGATGAGCGGGCTCGGGATGCGGCTGTCGAGCTTTCCCGAGCTGCTGGAGCTCGTGGCGGACATGCTCGAGGCGGAGCTGGAGCTGCCCGTGGAGGAGGCGATGTCGGTCTCCACGAGCGTGACGCCAGCACCTCCGAGCGTGACGCCGGCGCCGACGAGCGGGGTGCGCGAGGTGACCCCGGGGGGGTCGCGGGCGAGGGCCGGGAGCGTGATGCCTCCCCCGCCGTCGATGCGCCCGGCGGCACGTCCAGTCGCGAGAATCGCGCTGTTCGGCTGAGCCGAGCCGAGGTGGTTCCGGCCTCGGGGGCGCCGTGGTAGCTCTCTCGCGTTCGATGTCGGGGGGCTCTTTCCGGAGCTGCTCCGGTGGTCGAGAGGCTCTTCTCCCGGAGCGGGACGCATGGCGGAGATGGTCTACGCGGTCCACACGCGGACCTGCACGTACATGCTGGACGAGGAGGGGGTCTGTGGCTGGGTGCTCTCTCCGAGCGGCAGTGAGGCGCAGGATCGCTGCATGGGGGCGCAGTTCGTGGCGTGCCTCGATCTGCGGGTGGACGGGGGTCTGGTCGGAGAGCTGCGCGTGGGCGCGGCGGGGCTCTTCGTGCGGCGAGAGAGCGGCCGCTTCGTGCTGCTGAAGACGTCGGTGATCGAGCGCATCGACTACCAGGGGCCCGGGGCGTACCAGCAGGACGGCGAGATGACGCTGACGGTGCCGCTGTGGTCTTCGACGTCGTTCGCAGGGGAGCTGGCCGCCGAGGTGGTCGGCGCTGCATGGAAGCCGGTGACGGTGCCGCTCGTTTCTCCTCCAGGTTCGGAGGGTGCAGGGAGGTCGACCTTGCCGCCCCAGCCACTCCCGCCGCTTCCGGTCGTGAGAGGGAGATCCGAGGTGCCACCTGCGCCATCGTTCGCGGGAGCGAGAGGGAGATCGGCAGCCCCCCCGCCCCCATCGCCATCCGTGGCGGGGACGAGAGGGAGATCCGTCGCTCCGCCGCCGCCGCCGCCGCCTTCACCAGCGAAAGGGAGATCGGTGCCAGCACCCCCGAACCCTCCCCCAGCGGGAGGGCGCTCCTCCGTGCCTCCGCCGCCTCCCAGGGGAGCACGAGGTGGTGCTGCTGGCGCGCTGCCGCTCGGCCCCGCGCGACATGGCGGTTCCTGGGAAGCCGACGACGCCATGGAGCTCATGCCCGAGTCGGATGACACGCCGCCCATGAGCCTGAGCGCCTCGGACATCGAGGCCATCTCGACCTGGTCGGGGGAGGAGACGCGACAAATTCCGCACGATCAGCCTGAACACCACGAGGATCCGCCCAGAGGACTCTCGCCGCCGACACCGTCCTGGTGGAGCGGCGAGGAAGATGAAGGTCGTGGCCGCTGATTGGGCGCGGGCCGCTGGTCATGGTGTACTAAGCGGCAGGATGACTGACCCCCACCAGCAACAGCGCTATCGGGTCATCGAGAAGCTCGCCTCTGGCGGGATGGCCGAAGTGTTCCTCGCGGAGAGCGCAGGGATCGAGGGGTTCAAAAAGCAAGTCGCGATCAAGCGCGTCTTGCCTGCGCTCAGCGAGAAGAAGCGATTCATCGCGATGTTCCTCGATGAGGCGAGGCTCTCGGCGCACCTGTCCCACTCGAACGTGGCGCAGGTCTTCGACATCGGCGTCGGCGACAACGCTTACTTCATCGTGATGGAGTACGTCGATGGAGCCGATCTGAAGGCCGTCATCGAGTGGATGAAGAAGAGCGGGAAGCCGCTGCCCACGGAGGCAGCGGTCTACATCGCTGCGAAGATCTGCGAGGGCCTGAGCTACGCGCACGAGCTGAAGGGCTCCGACGGGAAGCAACTGAAGATCGTGCACCGCGACATGTCGCCGCCGAACGTGCTCTTGACCAAATTCGGCGAGGTGAAGATCGTCGACTTCGGTCTGGCGAAGGCGACGAGCCAGCTGGAGAAGAGCGAGGCGGGGATCATCAAGGGCAAGTACAGCTACCTGTCGCCGGAGGCGGCGGAAGGGCTGGAGCTGGATCACCGCGCCGATGTCTTCGCGGTAGGGATCATCCTCTGGGAGATGCTGGCCGGGAAGCGGCTCTTCGTGGGGGAGAATGACTTCCACACGGTGAAGCTCGTGCAGAAGGCCGAGGTGGAGTCGGTGCTGTCGCGCAACAAAGCCGTCCCGCCGGATCTCGACGCGATCGTGACGCGCTCGCTGGCGCGTGATCGGGATCAGCGTTACGGCTCGGCGCGCGAGTTCGGCCGGGATCTGTGGGACTTCCTGTTTCGCTTCGGTCGCAGCGTGAGTGCGTTCGAGGTGGCAGAGCTGGTGCGGGGGGCGATGAGCCTCCGGCGGCGCGCGCCCGCGAGCGCGCAGGCGTCGCTCATCGACAAGCTGATCGAGGAGACGCTGCTGGAGTTCACGTCGCTGCAGACGGACGAAGAGAAGGCGCTGGCGACGGGACACGAGGAGCCCGCGAAGCTGCCTGGCTTCTATGACATCAGCACGTGGGCCGATGAGATCAATGGGCCTGCTCCGGAGCTCGAAGAAGGGCGGCGAGGGGAGGCCGAAGAGGATGCGGAGGCGGCCGGAGCTTCGTCGGAGGTGCCGTCGTCCGGGCAAGGGGGGCCAGCGTCGGCGCCCGTCCCGCTGGTGGTGGCGAGGAGGTCGGAGCGGCCTCCGGCTACCTCGGAGAGGCCGGTGGCAGCTGAAGGGGAAGGGCGAGTGGGCGAGAAGCAGGCGACGCACGAGGGAGGCCGCCTCGCCCCGAAGGAAGCATCCGCCCCCGAGAGGCTGGCCGAGGAGAAGGCGGTCCCCCCGGGCGTGAACGAGCCGAAGGCGGTGACGTCAGGAGCGGCGTCGGTAAAGGAAATCGCCAAGGCGAGCGCTCCGACGGATGGTGCCGATGATGAGGGGCCCATCCAGGGCGGTTCTTCGAAGAGGGGCGTCGTCGGTGTCACCGCGAAAGATGTGACGGGGGACAGCCCGAGGACCCCTGCCGCGGCAGCGAGGAAGCGTCAGGCGATCGCACGCGAAGAGCCGGCGCCGCTGGCCACAGCGGCGACCTCAGGCGGCGGGGCCATCAAGATGCTGTTGCTCGTGGCGACCCTGGCGGCTCTTGCCGCGGGGGCCTATTTCGGCGGGTTCATTTCGCAGTAGCTGCGCGGGGGGCCGTCTTCGAAGGAGGCGGGGGGGGCGACCGAGGGGCCGCCGTCGCATGGGGGAGCGTCTTCGAAGAGGGAGTGGAAGCCGACCGAGGGACTGTCGTTGAACGGGGCGCCGCTGTCGGAGCGGGCGGGGGCGCCGAACCAGCAGAGGGGAGGCTGTCGGCGCTGAGGCGCGGCAGCTCGACAGAGACTTGGATCGGCTGGTCGCCCCGCCAGACCACTGCGCCCAGGGCAGGGGCGCCCGCCCGGAGCGCCCCCATCACGGCGCCGACCACGGTGTTGACAGAGCGCGCTGGGGCACCGCTGACGTGGGTGAGGATGTCTCCGTCGAGCAGTCCTGCTCCGAAGTGGCCGACGCCCTGAAGGGCAAGTCCAGCAGGGCGATCGCCCAGGGCGGGGACGGGGGTTCCGCTGGGTCGAGCGCCGCTGCGGGCTGCGCGGAGGACGGTGCCGATGCGAATGTGGAGGGCACGAGGGAGGCCAGGTTTGCCAGAATCCGCGCTCGGTGAGCTGCTCGCGCCGGGCTTCGGTGCGGTGCTCCCGCGGGCAGCGGGGCGGACTGGTTGAAGGCGCTCAGAGGCGAGGGCGTCACGAGGAGACTCGTCGTCCTGAGCCGAGGCGGGGATGGCAGGCAGGGAAGGGAGGGAGGGTGAAGGTGGGCTGGACAGGCGCTCGGTGAGGATGGCCAGCTGTGCGCCGCTCCGTGCGGCGACCGCGTCCGTGAGGGCGCGCGTCACGAGGGGGAGGAGCAAGACAGGGACGAGGAGCGCGCCGACCAGGAGAGGCGGCTGCCTGCGCAGCCGCTTCAGGATCGAGGCGCGCCCTCCGTGCCCTTCAGCCACCCCCTTCGTCCTCGTCGTCGTCGTCGTCGTCGTCGTCGCGATCCTCGAGCTGCTGCTCGAGCTGCTCCAGCTCTTCTTCCTCGGTCGGGATGGGCGGCGCTGCGCGACCTTCCTGGATGGCCTTCTGCCGTGCCTTCTCGGCAGCCTGGCGGGCTTGCTGCACCTTCTGCATGACGGCCGGCTTGGGCGCCATGATCAGGGTCATGGTGCGCTGCTCCATCATGGGGCGTACCTCGACGTTCGCGACCTCCTCGAGGGTCTTCACGATCCAGTCGAGCTGCTCCTGCGCCTTCTCGGGGTGCGTGATCTCGCGGCCGCGGAAGCGGACCGTGAACTTCACCTTGTGTCCGGCGGTGATGAACCGCTGGGCTGCTCTGGCCTTGAAGTCCAGATCGTGATCGTCGGTCTTCGGGCGAAGCTTGATCTCTTTGATCTCGACGACGCTTTGCTTCCGCTTCGCTTCGCGGGCTTTCTTCTTCTCGTCGTACTTGAACTTGCCGAAGTCGAGGATTTTGCAGACCGGCGGCTCGGCCTTGGGGTTGACCTCGACGAGATCGAGCCCCTTCTCCTGCGCTCGGCGCAGCGCTTCGTGTGTCGGCATGATGCCGAGCATTTCGCCGTCGTCGCCGATGACACGGATCTCCGGGACGCGGATGCGCTGATTGATGCGGATCTGCGGTCCACGTTGGGCCTGCCGGGGGTCGAAGCGTCTCATCGCCATGTGGTGTTCCGTTGTCTCCTTGATCTCCTGGTCGTCACATCCGTCGTTCCGCTGACCATCTGGTGCGCGGGCCCGCCGCAACAGCCAGCGGGGTCGACGTAGGAGGGGGGGGTACACCCGTCTCCGGGTGCCAATGTCGCCCGACTCGCAGCCGTAGGCAACGGCGCCGGCGACTTGTTCGCGTCAGAAGAGCGCGCGGTCGCGGCGTGCAGGGGGGTCTGGGCGGGCTTGGGCCTGCCGAGCCCCGGGTGAAGAGAGACCCGGGGACAGGGGGGGCGGGGGTGACGGTCGCGGTGCGTCCGACCCGGCCGGGGGCTCGAAGTCGTCAAGCCCAGGTGGAACCAGCCTTCAAGCGGGGCGGCACCGCTTCTTCCTGGAGCCGGCTCGCGAAGTCCTCGAGTGTCATGGCGCCCAGGTCTTTGTTCAGATCGCGGGAGCGAGGGGCGACCTTTCGCTCGGCGGCCTCTTTGTCTCCGATGACCACGACATAGGGGACTCGAAGGAGCCGGGCATTCCTGATCTTCGCGCCCAGCTTGTCCGCGCCGACATCGGCCCGGACGCGGAGACGGCGGCTGCGGAGGAGGTTGACCACTTCCTCGGCGTAAGCGGCCTGCTTCTCACTGACCGTGACGATGACCGCCTGCTCGGGTGCGAGCCACACCGGGAAAGCCCCGGCGACGTGCTCGAGGAAAACGGAGAAGAACCGCTCCAGGGACCCGAGGATCGCGCGGTGCAGCATGACCGGGCGATGGGAGGCGCCATCCTGACCCGTGTACTCCAGGTCGAAGCGATCGGGCAGAGCGTAGTCGACCTGGATGGTGCCGAGCTGCCAGCTGCGGCGGAGAGCATCTTCGACATGGAACTCGAGCTTGGGACCGTAGAAGGCGCCCTCTTCAGGGGCCACCTCGTACGGCAGCTTGGCGTCCTGAAGCGCCAGCGCCAGCGCGGACTCGGCAGCATCCCACTGGGCGTCGGTTCCGATTCGCTTCTGGGGGCGCGTCGCGAGCCTGATGTCCACCTTGTTGAAACGGAAGGCGGCGTAGACTTCCTGGAGCAGCCGGAGGAACGAGGCGATCTCGACCTGCATCTGCTCCGGGGCGCAGAAGATGTGCGCGTCGTCCTGGCAGAAGGACCGGACACGAGCGAGTCCGTGGACCACGCCGCCGCGCTCGTAGCGGTGAAGCCGTCCGAAGTCGGCCATGCGCCACGGCAGCTCGCGGTAGCTCCGGCGTCGCTGCCCGAAGATGAGGCAGTGGCTCGGGCAGTTCATGGGCTTCTGCGAGAGCCGCTCGAGCTCGGCGAGGTGCTGGATGACGGCTTTGTCTCGCTCTGCGTCGGCCTCACGGTAGGAGGCGTCGTCCCCGCCGACCCCGAGCCGCAGCGCCATCCGGGCCTGATCCAGGTGCTCCGCGGTGACCGGGAGGTACATGTTCTCGCGGTAGTTGGGTAGGTGGCCGCTCGTCTCGAAGAGCTTCTTGTCGAAGATCTGGGGCGTGATCACCTCGTCGTAGCGGTAGTCGAGGTACAGATCCCGCATGTACGTCACGAGGGCGTTGTAGACGACGGCTCCTCGGGGGAGGAGGAAGGGCATCGCCGGGGCGTACTCGTGGAACATGAACAGCTCGAGCTCCTTGCCGAGCTTGCGGTGATCTCGCTCCTTGGCTTCGGCGATGAGCTTGAGGTGCTCGTCCAGCGCCTTCTGGCTCGGGAACGCCGTCCCGTAGATGCGCTGGAGCATCGGGTTGCGCTCGTCGCCTCGCCAGTACGCTCCGGCCACGCTCACGAGCTTGATGGCTGCCAGGTGTGAAGTGTCGGGTACGTGAGGGCCTTCGCAGAGGTCGACCCAGTCGCTGGTCCCGTCACCGTGGTGGTAAAGTGAGACCTCTTCTCCCGCGGGGATCGCGTCAATCAGCTCGCGTTTGTAAGTCTCGCCCATCCTGGCGAAGAGCTGATGGGCCGTCTCGCGGTCGACCAGTTCACGGCGGAACGGCTTCCCAGCGGCGACGATCTCCCGCATCTTGGACTCGATCTTCTCGAGATCTTCGTCGGTGAAGGGGCCGTTCGGCTTATCGAAGTCGTAATAGAACCCAGCATCGATGGCGGGACCGATCGTCACCTTCGTCCCAGGAAAGAGACGCTGAACCGCATCGGCCATCACGTGCGCGGTCGAGTGCCGGATGATCCGCAGCCCGTCGGCGTCCGTCGTCCTGATGGGTTCGACGGGCGTCGCTCCGTCATGCCTGAAGGGTGTGTGGAGGTCGACGACACGACCTCCAACCCGCACGCCGATGATGGTTCGATCTTTCGCGATCGCATCAGCGAGGATCTCTCGCGCGGTGGTGCGAGCGTGCGCGCCGGCGGCGCTGCCCTCCACCAAGGACTGCGAGCTCCCAGCGGGAGCATTCTCGTCGGAGGCCATTGAGCTATTTATATTGTGAGATGAGGAAGCTGTGTCGCCAGGCATCAGGGCCGGGACGCTCGATGAGCTTCTGTAGGCACGGCCGGTTTCGAACCGGCGACCCCTACCGTGTCAAGGTAGTGCTCTACCACTGAGCTACGTGCCTTCTCGTGCGAGAAGTGAGGAGCGCGTCCCTACCAAGGGGGGGGACTCCTGTCAAGAGGTCGCGACGGAAGACCCCGAAAGTCGTTGGACACAACCCCGTGTACCCAGCCAGCCACTTGCGAGACGCGTGCCCACCAGGCTTGCGCGACCCTCCAATCCCCGGTATGGAGGCGGGCCTCGTACTGGCTGGTGCGACACGCGGAGAATCCGCGCCGTGGCATCTACCCCCGGAGTGGCCGCAGGGCCTGGACATCCCGGGCGGCGCCCCGAGGGGGCGAAAGGGACTCGTCACCGTGGCAAGCTCATACGGATTTCAGCCGACTTCCGCCCCAGGGCGTGAGGCCGCGCCTTCGGGTGAGACTCAGCAGTCTGCGCCCGCCGGGGACCAAGCGCCCCCGCAAGCCCCCGGGTTGGGGGGTGGGCTGCCGATGCTCCTCATGTTTGCGTTGCCGCTGCTCCTCATCTTCATGATGACCAGGAGCCAGAACAAGCGGCAGAAGCAGATGGAGGCCGGCCTCAAGGTGGGAGATCGTGTCGTCACCCAGGCGGGGCTCATCGGTAAGATCGTCGATATGAGTTCGACCTCGAACAGGGTGAAGCTCGAGATCGCCCCCGGCGTGAACGTGCAGATCCTCAAGACCGCGATTCAAGGCGTGGACGGTGGCGAGGCTTCGGTCGAGGCGAAGGACAAGGCCCCGGATAAAAAGTAGTCCGTTCCCCAGGCACCAGGAATCTTCGCCGCCTCCTCATCGGCAGCACCCCCATGCTCCACAACATCCTCCAATTCGGGTTCGCCGGCATCGCCGGCCTGTGCCTCCTCGGTGCCTGGCTCAGCCGGGCGAAGCGTGGCGTTCTGATGTGGGCTGCGATCTCCGCTGGTGCAGCGGCGATCTCGGCCCACTACTACGTCTTCTGGTCGCTCGCGCTGTTCTCGCTGATGATCCCCTGGGCGCTCGTGTGCGCTGGGCCGTGGATCGACATGGCGTGGCGCATGAAGACGGGCTTCGTGCTCTTCCTCGCCCTCGGGTCGGTGCTCTGCATCTACCCGACGTTTCACGACGAGTACCACGGGCATGAAGACCAGTCCCACCTGGCGTCCGATGTCCGATCCGAGCAGGAAACGAAGGCTCAGCGCGGGGAGCTCGGCCTCGGTCAGTTCGTCCGTTCGAACATCTCGTTCCGCCTGGTTCGTGGTCTCGATCTGAAGGGCGGCCTCCGGCTGGTCTATACGGTCGACGTCGACGAGGCGATCAAGGACAAGCGAGATCGTTACTACGACGACCTTCGGGCGAAGCTGGCAACGCTGTTCGGCTACCACCAGGGGGACTCGCGGCCGACCATCGAGGAGCTTCAAAAGCTGCAGGAGAAGGTCCGTATCGAGAAGGCACGCGACCGTGCCGATACGATGACCCTGTATCTGAACGATCGGGCCGACTCGGAGAAGATCACGGACGAGTTCCTCCAGCAGTTCAAGGCGGAGGTGCAGGTCAACTGGTCGAGCGATCTGAAGACCGCCACGTTCCGCATCCGCAATGAGGTCGAGAGCCAGATCCGCGAGCGCGCGGTCACTCAGGCGAAGGAGACCGTCGAGCGGCGCGTGGATGCGCTGGGCCTGAAGGAGGCCGGCATCAGCACGCGAGACGAGGACGTGATCGTGGAGGTGCCCGGCGAGGACGAGCGCGCCTTCGACGAGATCCGCGACATCATCAGCCAGACGGCTCGGCTCGAGTTCAAGATGGTCGATGACGACACGGATTTCTTCGAGCCGATCGCGCGGAGCGCGAAGCGGGAGGACCTCCCGAAGGGGCTCGACTTCCGCATCGAGAATGCGCCCGTCGGCCCGAACAAGACCAAGCCGAACTATTACGCGCTCATGCTCCGCGGGGAGAATGAGGACATGCGGGATGCCCTCAAGCGGATGCAGGAGTGGGTCGCGACGCTCCAGGTCCCGCAGGACAACGAGGTCGGCTTCGGCAAGTTCGTCGAGTACGACGAAGAGACGGACACCTTCGAAGACATCGGTTGGCGAACCTACTTCCTGTTCAGCAAGGCGGAAGTCACCGGTGACATGATCCGCGACGCCCAGGCGGTCCCGGATCAAGGTGATCGAGGGATGGGCGGTTGGTACGTCCGGATGGAGCTCACGCCCGTCGGCGCAGACCGCTTCGAGGACATCACCGGGAAGAACATCAAGCGCCGCTTCGCGATCATCCTGGATGCGAAAGTCGAGAGCGCGCCGGTCATCCAGACCAAGATTCCTGGCGGCATCGCGACGATCACGATGGGCGCTGGAAACGTCACCCAGCAGCTCGAAGACGCCCGCAAGCTCGAGCTGGTCCTCCGGTCCGGTGCACTGCCGGCTCCGATTTCGCTGTCGAACGAGCAGCGAATCGGACCGACGCTCGGGCGTGATGCCATCAGCGAGAGCTTCAAAGGTGCCCTGGGTGGCGGCACGCTCGTGCTGCTGTTCATGATGGTCTACTACCGGCGTGCGGGCGTCATCGCCGACGTCGCGGTGCTCTTCAACCTCGTCATTCAGATCGCGGTCCTCGCGATGTTCGGCGCCTCGATGACGCTGCCTGGAATGGCCGGGCTCGCGCTGACGATCGGTGTCGCCGTGGACGCCAACGTGCTGATCAACGAGCGCATTCGAGAAGAGCTCCGTCTCGGAAAGAGCCCACGCGCTGCGGTCGACATCGGTTACGACAAGGCCTTCAGTGCAATCCTCGATGGACATGTAACCACGTTCATCGGCGGCCTCATCCTCGCCCAATACGGCACAGGCCCGATCAAGGGCTTCGCCATCACCCTCATCATTGGCATTGCGGCCAGCCTCTTCACGGGTGTCGTGTGCACCCGCCTGATGTTCGAGTGGGCAGTCCGTCACCGGAAGGTGAAGAAACTGTCGGTTGGCATCAAGACCGCCGCGTCCGTGTAACGAAGCCTCGAGCCTGGGACCGACATGGAACTCATCAAGCCTGGTCGACAGTTCGACTTCATGAGCAAGCGGTGGCTGTTCATCGGATTCAGCCTGCTGCTGCTGCTGCTGTCGATGTTCTCATTCGTCTATCCGGGACCCAAGCTTGGGACCGACTTCAAAGGTGGAACCGAGATCGAGGTGGCCTTCACGGCCCAGGTCTCGAGCGCCGATGTGCGTGAAGCCATCGAGAAGGCCGGTTTCAGCTCCCCCGACGTCGTGGCGGTGAGCGACGCCGCGAACCCGAACCGATACCTCATCAGGGTCCAGGAGGTCTCGGCGCTCGGCGAGCCTCAGCGGGACATGGTCCGTGACCACCTGTGCCATCCCCCCGAGGGGACACCGGTCGCCGAGGATCGATGCCCCCCCGCGGTCCGCGCCAACGAGGTGAAGTTCAGCCCCGGGGGTGACAAGATCTCCGCTCGATACGAGGTGGCGCCTGATCTCGAAGGGATCAAGAAGCAGCTCCTGGGCATCGAAGGGGTGTCTCTCCGGGAAGGGGAGAACAACCCGGTGATCGTGAGCGAGCGCGATCACAAGGTCGAGATCTACCTCAAGTCCAAGGGCGACCAGCTCATGGACGGCCTCAGGACCCAGCTCGGGGCTGAGAAAGTGCCAGCCCAGGCACTCCGTGTGGAGTGGATTGGTCCCAAAGCTGGCGATCAGCTGCGCGACTCTGCCGTGAAGAGCGTGCTGGTGTCGCTGCTGTTCATCATGGCGTACGTCGCCCTTCGCTTCGATGTGCGCTTCGCTCCTGGCGGGATCCTCGCCCTGGTGCACGATGTCGGCATCGCGCTTGGAGCGATGATCATCACGGGACGTGAGATCACGCTCTCCACGGTTGCGGCCTTGCTGACGATCGTCGGCTATTCGATCACCGATACCGTGGTGGTCTACGATCGTATCCGGGAGAACCTCAGCAAGCACCGCGACAAGTCATTCTCGGAGATCATCAACATGTCGATCTCCGAGATGCTGGGTCGTACGATCATCGTCTCTGCTTCGACCTCGCTGTCGCTGTTGATGTTCTTCATCTGGGGAACTGGGACGTTGAAGGATTTCGCGTTCACCCTGGTGGTCGGTATCGTCGTCGGTACGTACTCCTCCATCTATGTGGCTGCTCCCTTCACCGAGTGGGTCGATCGCCGGTTCTTCAAGGGATCGACGTACAAGCGGAAGAAGGTTCGCCGCGTCCGTGCTGACAAGCGTGTCGATGCAGTGGTCTGAGTGACCGTTGCTTCGTGCGTGAGCAGTGTTCCCCCGATCTCCGCGTTTTTCGACTGTGCGTGGCCTGTAGACTCCACGGCCACGCCAGTGTACTTGCCACTCAATGCCTGATGCCGCTGCTCGAGCGGGTAGAGCGACCTCATGGCAGGTGCGCGCCGAGCGATCCCTCCCTGCCAGGGAGACCGCTGGGATAGGACCTGTGTGGAGCGCTGCGCCGCTGACTGACCCGGGGGCTGCATCCCCTGAGGCCATCGCGCTGGCCAGGGAGCTGGGTCTGTCGATCACGGTAGCTGACATTCTCCACCGTGCGGGTCGGAAGCCAGACGAAGAGACTCGGCGTTTCCTCAACCCACGGCTGGCTCATCTCACGCCTCCTGAGGGAATGGCCGATCGAGAGGTGAGTGCGGAGCGCATTGCGCGTGCGGTACGGAAGAAAGAGCGGATCGTCGTCTTCGGTGACTACGACTGTGACGGCATCACGGCCACGGCGATCCTGACGGGCATCTTGCGCGCCCTCGGAGGCGAGGTCATCCCCCTCCTAGCCACTCGTACTGAAGGCAGTTACGGGCTCTCCGAGCCTGCCTTGGCGCGTGTGCGTGCGCTCAACCCATCGCTGCTCATCACGTGCGACTGTGGTTCGAGTGATCACGAACGACTGCGTGTGGCACAAGCCAGCGGGATCGACTGCATCGTGATTGATCATCATCTCGTGCCGGCTGAGCCGCTGCCGGTGGTGGCATTTCTGAATCCGCATCGACCGGAGTGTCGCTTTCCCTACAAAGGGCTGGCTTCGTGTGGGCTGGCCCTGTCGATCGGCGCGGCTGTGCGCAAGATTCTCGGATCTGCGCTGGATGTGAGGCCTTTTCTGGATCTGGTCGCGATTGGAACCATCGCAGATGTGGCTCCACTCGACGGGGATAACCGCGCGCTGGTTCGAGCTGGATTGACCGTGCTTCAAGGTGGTGGTCGGCCTGGCCTCCGTGCGCTTGCGGGGGTGGCGAACCTGGATCTCGGGAACGGGTTGAATGCCGAGGATGTGGCGTTCCGGATTGCGCCACGTCTCAACGCGCCAGGACGTCTGGGAACCCCCGATGTTGCGCTGGAGCTTCTGCTGGCGCAGAACGCCATCTCGGCCTCCGCCTTGGCCGCCTCCATCGAGCAACTCCAGATCCAGAGGCGAGCCATTCAGGAAGAAATGATGTCTGCTGCTCTCGCAGAGATCGAGGACGGCAAGTACGCGACGGAGCCGGGTATCGTTCTCGCTCGTGAGGACTGGCATCCTGGTGTCGTCGGAATCGTGGCAGGTCGCATCGCCTCACGGCTTGGTAAGCCCACGATCGTGATCGGTCTCGAGGGGAACTCGGGGCGCGGTTCCGTGCGCGGTCCGGCTGGCGCGAGATTGCATGACGCTCTGACACGCTGCAGAGACGTGCTGGTTGGCTTCGGAGGGCATCAAGCCGCAGCTGGTGTCGAGGTGCGCGCTGAGCGGATCGAGGCTTTGCGTGCATCCTGGTGCGCTGCTTGGAGCGCTCTTGGTAGCCCCTCCTCCTCCCCTGAAGTCGAAGCTTCCGTCAGGTTGGATGAGCGGGATGATCCCGCAGCCGTGACCGCCGATCTCGAGCGGCTGGAGCCCTGCGGGGAGCGCAATCGTGCTTCGAGTGTGCTCCTCTCCGATGTAACGATACATGCTGCGCGCGCACTGAAGGGCCATCTGAAACTGGAACTGAGAATGCAGGGACGCGAACTCAGCGCGTTCGGTCCAGAACTCGGCGAGCTGGCGCCACGGCTCGCAGGCAAACGCGCGATGGTGGTCGGGCGCCTTCGCAGAGATACGTGGCGCGGGGGGAATGCGGTCGAGCTCCGCATCGAGCGGTTGTCGCCCTGCGTTTGACGTGCTCCCGCTCCAGCCGAGGGTTCCGAAATGAATCACGCTCATGATAGGTTTTCGACGTGGCCGAGCCGCTGATCCGGTTCTCCCATGTCCGCAAGGCCTTCGGCCCCAAGACCATCTACCGAGATCTCAACCTGGATATTTTTCCTGGCGAGACGCTGACGGTGATGGGTGGCTCCGGAGTGGGCAAGAGCGTGATGCTCAAATTGCTCATTCGCCTGCTCGACGTCGATGGAGGCTCAGTCTCCTTCCATGGTGAGGAGATCACCAGGATGTCGGAGCGAGAGATCGGAGGCGTTCGACGGCGCATCGCCATGCTCTTTCAAGGCGGCGCCTTGTTCGACTCGATCTCTGTGGGGGAGAACGTGGCGTACGGCCTGCGGGAGCACTTTCGCGACACCATGTCCGAGCAACAGATCGCGGAGCGGGTCGACTGGGCACTGTCTCTCGTCGGGCTTCCCAAGATCGAGGCGATGCGCCCGGCAGACCTGTCGGGCGGGATGAAGAAGCGCGTGGGACTCGCGCGAGCGATCGCGGTCCAGCCAGAGGTCCTGCTCTATGACGAGCCGACGACGGGGCTCGATCCGATCAACACCGAGCGGATCAACCATCTGATCCGCGGCCTGAAGAAGGCGTTGAACGTGACGAGCATTGTTGTGACCCACGACATGAAGAGCGCTTTCTCCATCTCTGATCGCATGGCGATGGTCGTTCGCGGTGAAATCATCGCCGTCGGCACACCGGACGACTTCAGCCGTTCCAAAGATCCAAGGGTTGCCGACTTCATCAACGGGACGGCGCCCGTGACAGAGGATGTGGAGACTCTTCTCCGTGCGTGACGGCTTGGGTGGAATCGCGCAAGATGGGGAACGATGAGACGCTCACGCGAGCTCAAGGTCGGGATTTTCGTGCTGGCGGGGCTGTTTTTTGCGGCTCTGGTCATCTTTCTCATCGGTGACGAGCGGCGGCTGTTCAATCCGTCAGTGGAGTTCCACTCGCAGTTCGCGGACGTGCAAGGGCTGAAAGCCGGTGCTCCGGTCCGTATGGGCGGCATCGACGTGGGCCACGTATCGAAGGTCGGTTACGGAACAGATGCGCGTGATGCGACCATCTACGTGACGCTGAAGATCGTCGAGAGTGAAGCTGGCCGTATCCGCAAGGACAGCACGGTCAAGATCGCTACCAAAGGTCTGCTCGGCGACAAGATGATCGAGCTTTCGAAGGGGGAATCGGCAGAAGGCTTGCCCCCTGGAAGCGAGATTCAGGCAGAGGTGCCCAAAGATATGCTCGGTGCCGTTGGTGAGCTTGCGGTGAAGGCCGAGAGCGCGCTGGGTAACATCGAGCGGGCATCGGCGAGCCTCGCGGATGAGCGACTGCACGACGATCTTCGAGCCGCGGTCGCTTCGATGAATCGAGTTCTCGGTCACGTGGCGCAAGGGGAAGGGTATGCGAACCGGTTGCTCGCCAGCCCTGATGAAGCGGAGCGCATCTCTCGGGCGGTGACGAGTCTCGAACGAGCAGGTACCGAGCTGTCTCTCACGCTACGCGATGTGCGTGCGGTCGTCGCTCGCGTGCAATCAGGGCCAGGTTTTGCTCACGATATGATCTATGGCGCAGGGCCTCAGAAGGAGATCCAACAGTTCGGTCGAGCTGCCGAAGAGGTTGGACTCACGCTTCGAGGCATCCGCGAGAGCGACAGCTTCGCTCATGATGTGCTGTTCGGCGGCAAGGGGGATAGCGCCGAAGCGCTCTCCAACGTGACGGCGATCACTGCTGATCTTCGCAGCATCACGCGCGATGTTCGTGCGGGGAAAGGCACACTCGGAGCGCTGCTCGTGGATCCCTCGATCTACGAGGATCTCAAAGTGCTGCTTGGTAACGTGCAGCGGAATGACGTCCTCCGCGCGCTGGTACGCTACTCGATCAAGCAGGACGAGAAGGCTCCTGAGCCAAAGCCCGCAGTCGACGCTTCTGCGACGAAAGAGTGAGGTCGTACGGCTCTGTCCGCGCAGTCTTCGGCGGATCAAGGAGGCCACGGCCTGGTAACCGTCGCGTACGCAGTGGCCCTCGGGTTCCGCCCACGCTCTGCGAACCTACGCTCTCCTGGCAGTGAGAGTAGAGGATGTTTCCTTGCTTCCATCGGCCTCCCCGCCTATCCCAAATGGCCCATGCCCAGGAAGCTGTCGGAACGTCTTTCCTCGGTTGCTCCCAGCGCCACGCTCGCGATGGCTGCCAAAGCCGCCAGGCTCCGAGGCGAAGGTCACAAGGTGTTTTCCTTCAGTGTCGGGGAGCCCGACTTTGCCACTCCAAGCCACATTTGCGAGGCAGCGAAGGCCGCGCTGGATGCGGGGGCAACGCACTACACGCCGGTGACGGGGACCGCGGAGCTGAAGGCCGCGATCTGTGCCGCCACGGAGCGCCACCGGGGATGGAAGCCACAACCCAGCCAGGTGACCGTGAGCTGCGGCGCGAAGCATGCGCTGTTCAACCTGGCGATGGCCCTGTTCGAACCAGGGGACGAGGTTGTCATCCCTGCGCCTTACTGGGTCAGTTATCCGGAGCAGGTGCGCCTCGTTGGGGCATCCCCGCGCATCGTCGAGACCACAGAGGAGCAGGGGTTTTTGCTGACCCCGGCGGCACTGAGCGCAGCGCTGACACCTCAAGTGAAGGCGATCATCCTGTGCTCCCCGTCCAACCCGACAGGCGCTGCCTATTCCGCGGAGCAACTTACTTGCCTCGCGGAAGTCCTGAGGCGCCACGACTGCTGGATCATTCTGGACGAGATTTATAGTGACCTGGTTTACGACGGTTTCCGCCACGTGGCGCTTCCAGCCATCGCCGAGGATCTTGCGCCTCGAACCATCATCGTCGACGGGGTGAGCAAGACCTACGCGATGACAGGCTGGAGAATTGGCTGGAGCATCTCCCCCCTCGAGGTGGCGAAGGCGCTGGACGTGGTGCAGGGGCAGAGTACGACCAACGCTGCCGCTGTTTCCCAGGCAGCGGCCGTCGCGGCACTCAGCGGCTCACGTGTCGAGGTTCATGCCATGCGTGACGCGTTTTCCAAGCGGCGCGACGTGATGGTGCGTGGGTTGAACGCGATATCAGGCGTGCGCTGTCGCAGACCTGAAGGCGCCTTCTATGCGTTCGCCGATTTTCGAGGTGTCATCGGCCGCTCCTTTCAGGGCCGAACGCTCGGGGATGACATCGATCTTGCCAATTTTCTCCTCGAACAAGGCCATGTGGCGACAGTGCCTGGAACACCATTCGGAGCACCGGGTTACCTGCGGCTCTCCTATGCCTGTGATGAAGCCGAGATTGAGGCAGGCGTCGCAGCGATCCGATCGACCATGGAGATGCTTGACTAGGAGCGATCGAACAGCTAAGAACGCCGGACCTGAAGCGACGCGGACAGAGCGTCAGGGCGCATAACTCAGCGGTAGAGTGCATCCTTCACACGGATGAAGTCGCAAGTTCGAATCTTGCTGCGCCCACCATGCTACGGAGCTTGCTGCCGAGTCTTTGAAGACTCGATGAAGCGAGTACAAGCGGCTCTACGATAGTCACCCTATCGTAGAGAGAGCGTCGCCTTCTCTATTGTGACGGTGTGCCGTCACCATTTTGACTGCGATAGCCTAACCACCGTTGATGGAGATGGTGGCACCGCCCTGGGGCTGCGAGGAGAATGTCCTCCTGCTGCTGTCGGCTTACTGCGGCTCGCGACGCTGCTCGATCTCCTGAATCGCTGCGACGGCCTCGGCATAGACAGAGGGGCACTGCGTGCATCGCTTCAGGCTCAAGAACCCGCATTTCACCGGTCGTTTGATCGGGTTGAGATAGTGGAGAGCGCGCGCGTCGCCGTGCTGACGCGCTCTCTCGAGCAGCGGCTTCGTTGGGCATTTTTTCAGGCGCCGTAGATCGTCGGCGACCAGGAGTGCAGGAGAGGCGAGCTTCCTCACCGCTTCCTCGGCGAGCAGCGTGCCAGCACGCTCCACGGGGTGTTTCCCCATTCCAGGGTTGATGGTGATCTCGTAGAGCAGGTCCGGCCCGTGGCTGCCCATCCGTCTCGCGAGTACATCGAACGCCGCCGCAGCGAGATCGGGGGTGGCGTTGGCTGCACGTAGCAGGAGGGGTCGAAGCTCTGTGTTGGCCGACTGGGTGGGGGCAATCTCCAGCAAGCGTTTCACGGAAGCGACCGCCTCCACCAAGCTGTTTCGGTCACGCCCTTGCGCGAGGGCGAGCACCCGAAGTGCTTCTGCATCGGTTGGGTACTTGCTCACGAGGGCAGCCAAGGCTGGGACACCCTCCGCTTGGGCTGCAATGAGCTCCTCTGGTGTGGCTGTCGTGCGTGGTGGGGGCGCGGGAGGGGGCTCCTCCTCTGGCGCTTTCTCTTCGCCAGAAGCGGAGGTGGGCTCTTCGTTCGAGCTGCTGGCGGAGGCTCCTTCTTCCAGGGCCACGATCGCCGAAGTGGGGCGCAGCGCCACCGCGGTCGAGACGATGGCGATGACGCTGAAGAGGCCCAAGGACGAGAAGAGTGCGGCTGCGGGGAGCCTGGAGCGGCGACTTTCTGGTCTTACCGCTGCAGGGACGTCCGGACGCCGCGAGTCGAGCACCGTCTCCGCCGTAGCGGTTTGATGCGGACCAGACGGCATGGACTCCCGGTCCGCGGTAGGGTCGGGGGCGCCGATCATGACGCTCGACTATAGGCGGCTTGAAGCCCGCGGCAATGCGCGCTGAGGACGAGGATGAGGAGAGTGCTTAGAGCGATCGTGAGACGTCCGCGTCACGTCGATCAGTAGACGTCATCATCCTTGGGCTTGGGAGCCGGAGCCGGCGGTTTGGGAGTCGGTGGCTTGGGCGCCGGAGCCTGGACGGTGGGAGTCGGCTTGGGTTCGGCCGATGGCTGTGCCTTCACTGCAGATGCCGTTGGCGCTGCGCTTGGTGCGGCCGCAGGCTCGGCACTTGCCGACACTGCGGGGGCGGTGGCGCTGGGAGCCGCTGTGGGCTCCACGGCTGCACTCGACGCAGGAACGACATTCTCCGTGGGCGCAGGCGTCGGTTCCGGCTTCGGGGCCGGCGGCGGGGTAGCCTCAGCCGGCTGCGTCGTTGCCGGAGCTGGTGGCGCGGGCGGAGCCTCGTCTTTCTGGGTGAAGTACAGAATGGCACCCACGATGGCCGCGGCGATCACCACGAAAGCGATGATCTTTCCGGAGCCTCCGCTCTCTTCCTCGTGTGCTGCCGCAAGTGCGGGCTTCGCCGCTGCAGCGCGTTCTTCGGTCCTCTGTTTGGCCGCGCCTGTACGCTTCGGTCGCTCATCGACCGTCTTCACCTCGTCACGGCTTGGCTTCTTCTCCGACGGCTTGTCGGTCCGCGCAGCCTCCTTGTCTGCCGACTTGGCAGCCTTGGGCTTGGGCTCAGAGACCGGTTCTTTCTTGTCGGCTTCGGCGACCTTGGCCGGGGCCGCCTCTGGCGCCTCTTCTTTGGGGGTATCCTTCGGCGCCGCTGCGGGCTCCTCCTTCGGAGCTGCCTCGATCTTGGTCTCGGCTTTCGCTTCTGCCGGCTCCTCTTTCTTGGGCTCCGGCGCGATGAGCGGCTCTTCCTTGGAGCCAAGATCTTCCAGCGATGCGCCGGCTTCCGCGAGCGCCTGCGCCAGGAGCTCCTTGGCCTGCTTCATCATCGTCCGCTCTTCGGTCGGCGGCATCTCCTTCTCGGGCTCGGTCTTGGGGAAGAACGAGCCACCCTCGTCCGACGTCGACTCGGACGTCGACATCGTGACGGCTTCCACCTTGCCCGATGCGCCGATGCTGCCGAGCCCGAGCATGGTCGAAGCACGCTTTGCCCCTGCCTTGGCAGGGGGAGCGTCAGATTTTCGCGCGGCCGTCGCCTGGTCAGCGCTCGACTTGTCCGCTTCGGCTTCGCCATCACCCGTCGGCGTGTTGCGCTGCTCGCCACCGCCGGCCTCGAAGGCTGCGCCCGCGTTCTGATTCTGCTCCACGATTCTGGAGATCAGAGCCTTCGACTTGTCGTCGATCTTGATGAATTTGACCCCCATGCCGGAGGGGAGAGACTCGTTTGCTTGCGCAGCCTCGCGCTTCCAGACCACCCGTCCTACGCCCGCGATGACTGCCTGCTCGTCCTGAAGGCGTATCTCGAACTTGAGCAGGGTTCCGGGCGGGAAAGGCGACGGCGTCTTGATGAAAATGCCGCCGCGGCTCACATCTTGCGCATGGTGTTCGATGAATTCGTCGACGGTTGCGCTCTTGTAGCGCACCGTCATCGACAGCACCTTCGCTCGCGGATCTTTGCGTGTGTCCTGGGCCATGAAGGTAGAACTCCGAGCTTCTCGACTCGCTCTCAACAGCAGCCCGCATGTTACCCAAGGATCGCGCTGAGACCCAAAGGGTAACGAGAGTCGCGTACGAATCCTCTCCAAACGCGGCAACCACGGCCCTTCGACAGGCTGGATGCGAGCGTCCGGTGACGCTGGAGCCTACCTGAACCCCGTTCCTGCCATGGTATGGTCGCCCCCCTGGAGGCTGCGCGTCCATTGGCTACCCGAGATCACTTTCGTGCTCACCCTCGTCGGCGTGTCGAGCTGACGGCGATGCTTCGGGATCGGCAGACTGCTGATGAGCAGACAGTGATCGTTCGTGATCTGGGACTGGGTGGAGCCTACGTGGAACTCGATCGGAGGCCCTCCCATGAGCCTGGGGCAGCGGCAGGCTGGCCTGACATCAACTCAGACCTTGGAGCGCTGCTGGAGCCAGAACTGGCAGTCACGATCGAGCTGACCGCCCCAACGCTCTGGGACCCCCTTCCGCTCCGTGGACGGGTCGCATGGGTACGGCGCGCCTCGTGGCGGACACGGGTCGGAGTGCGCTTCGATCACCACGACGCGGCCAATCTCCTGGCGCTCTATGATTTGTTGGGATCGTTCGCCTTCGAGGTGTGAACCACGCGGCAGGTGAGCTGAGAGGGGCCTCAGCCCCCCAGACCTTCTAGAAAGCGAACACTGGCCCGACGTTGGGAGCGATGACGAAGCCGAACGTCGGGAGCATGAGCATGAATTTGAGCTCTGCCGCGACGCCGAAGTTGTCCGTGATGCCGTAGATCGCTCCGCCGCCAAAGCCGATGAAGTTCAGGCCAGTGATCTGGTAGGCGTTCAAATCCCGTACCGCTCGGGTTCCCGCTGGGCAGGAGCCTTCGCCTCCTCCGCCGGCGAGGGACGACCCATCGGCACCGCGATAATCGC